>CAZPTM010000257.1:0-2376 GCA_964589665.1 uncultured Limnohabitans sp.
GCCTTGATACCCAGACGCCTCGTCTCGAACATGATCATCAAAAACAAGCTGAGGAAGTACGCAATCGACGGAATCAAGACCGCCATCACGATCGTCAGGTAGCTCACGCCCACATAGTCAGCCATCACCAGGGCAGCAGCACCCATGATGGGGGGCATGATTTGACCGCCTGTGGAAGCAGCTGCTTCCACAGCCCCCGCAAAGTCACTGCTAAAGCCGCGTTTTTTGATCATGGGAATGGTCACCACGCCCGTGCCAACCACATTGGCCACCGCACTGCCCGAGACCGTGCCAAACAAACCCGATGCCAACACGGCTGCGTGCGCAGGACCACCCGCTGTTTTCTTCATCAATGAAAACGCAATGCGGATCATCGAGTCACCCGCGCCCACACCCTCGAGCACCGCACCGAGCACGATGAACGGGAACACGGTCGTGATCACAATGGAGAACGTGCTGCCCAAAATGCCCGTGTCCAAGTTGTACCAAAGGTTCTGCGCCAGTAACTCATGCACGTCGCCCGCCACAGTTTTAAGCGGACCGGGCAGATAGGGACCGGTCACCAGATACAGCACCCCCAGCACGCCCAAAAGCGCTACAGCACCGCCCCAGATGTGCCAACAAAAGAACAACACCGCAGCAGAAGCCGCCAATGCAATCGTGGACTCTTTGACGCCGAACATCACGATGTCGTCGGCCATCTCGATACCCACTTGGTAATACGACCAGCACGACCACAGCAACACCCCCACCGCAAAGGTGGAGCCCAGCGTCAGCCAGCGGCTCGGCGTTGTGCCACTGAACTTGGGCATTCCCATGCCCAAGCCGACCACCACCACACAGGCGGCGAAAAATGTAGCCCTGAAAAATTCCATGGGAAACGGCCCCAAACGGAAACTTCCAATCGCGGGCATGACATTCGCCATTCCATACAGCGTCACGCACAAGGCGAGCACATCCAGGAGCAACGCCTGCCAGCGGCTCGGTAAGATTTTCATGAGGTGTCTCCTGTCCCTGGATCACAATCAGTATCCAGGGTGGTTTTTTTGATGACGCCGATTACTTGGGCATCAATTCGGCCGGAATGGCGATACCCGCTTCTTTGTAGTACTTCACGGCGCCGGGGTGCAGCGGCGCAATCACACCACCAAAGGGGTTATCCAGCGGCAACTCCTTGAGCATTGCGTTGCCAGCCGCCAGATTTTTGCGGCTTTCGATGTAGGTTTTAGTCATCTTGTAAGCCACGTCGTCAGGCAGATTTTTGCTGGCCATAACCATCATCACGGTTTGCCACGTGGTCACATCTTGGTCATTGTTGACCTGGCCTTTGTATGTACCCTTGGGAACACGGGACTTGATCATGCCCAGCTCGGCTGGTGGGGTGGCATCGGCAGGCAAAGACAAGATACGAATAGGACGCGACAAGGCCATTTCGGTGATGACCGAAGCGCCCGTGCCCGTCGGGATCACCAACACATCGTACTGACCATCTTGGAAGCCTTGTGGAGCAACACCCCATGGTGCCTTAACCGGCGTGTAGTCAGCACCGTCTTTGTAGCCGGATGCGCGCTTGACCAGGCTGATGATCTGAGCATTGCCAGCACCGGCGGGGGGGCCAATGTAAACACGCTTACCCTTAATGTCTGCCCAGCTCTTGATGCCACTGTCTGCCCACACGATCGGCTGGTAATTACTCGCAGAGAAACCCCAGAGTGCACGTACATTTTGTGCCAGCTCAGCTCCCTTTTCACCCAGCTTGGCATACGCGCCTTTGGCTGCCTTCATGTCCGCATATGCAGGCGGAGGGACTACGGATGTATCCAAGGTACCCTGAGCCATCTTGAGCAAGGATTTTGTCAAGGTCTGGTCCATGGCGAGTTGCACATCCAACCCACTCTTGGCCCAGATCGGCGCCATGGCCTGCGGCATCAACCCCACCACACTGTTTGGCGTTGCTGTTTCCATCGATACCTGGGCAGCGAAGGCGGAGGATGCCATAGTCAGCCCCAGAGCCCCGACCATCAGCACGCGGCGCGTGAATTGAAATTTGTTCATCGTTTGTCTCCTGATTAAGTGTCTTGATCCATGAACAGGCTTTGCCGTTCACATCGCGACTGTATGCGTCGCGTTGATATATGTAAAATTCTTATTTGCAATTCCAAACAAACATTTTTGTATGGATCCTAAACATCTCATTCAACTTGCTGTCATCCTCGACAAGGGCTCTGTCACTGCAGCGGCGCAGCATTTATTACTGACGCAACCGACACTGACGCGCAACATGAGCACGCTTGAAATGCAAGCTGGCGCACAGCTTTTTCAACGCAGTCGCTTTGGCGTTAAAAGTACTCACCTAGGCGAGAGCCTGGCACGCCT
>CAZPTM010000258.1:0-2369 GCA_964589665.1 uncultured Limnohabitans sp.
CAAGAGAGCAGCTTTCAGCAAATTAAGAAGTCCGGCACAGGCCCACAGGGCGTGATGATGGTCGGCAAGGCCGCGTCCAAAGACCTCGGCATTGATCCACGGAAAGTCCAAGAAAATATCCGCGGCGGCATCACGTATTTGAAGCAGCAGCTGGACAAAAACAACTGGGACTATGACAAGGCATTGGTTGCCTATCATGATGGCCCCAACAGCCCGTACGTCTTGGGCACAGGCCCAATGAGCCCGGCCGCGGAGAACCACATTGCCAAGGTCAAAGAGTACGGCGGCTATGAGGGCTACGAGGCTCCAACTGCAGCCGCTGCGGCGGCCGAAGAGCCGGTCGACACCTCCGTGGCTCCCGTGGAGCAGATCAACTATGTTGAACCCGACATCTCAGACAAGGAAACCACGGGCGCAGAAGCCATAATTACAGGATTGGGCGCCGCAGCCGGCGCGCTCAAGAGCCCACACAAACCTCAGTCGATGCACTCCATCGACCAGCAACTGGAAGAGCACCGACTGGCCACCAAGCCAATCGTGGCCGCCAACAAGGCTCTCGAGGAACAATATAAATCCGACGTGAAGGCGCGCGAAGACGCTATTGCTTTGCGTAAAAATGCACTGGAGACCGCAGGCAAGACCGCGGGCTCTGACGTGCGCAACTACACACAAGGCCAGTTTGGTGGAAACATTCCCCAAACGATCAACCCGCTGGACATGGGTGAAGCTCAGGCCATGGGCAAAAACGCCGTGAAGGCAGAACGCCGCGTGCAACAAATGATGCCCGGAGTGCAGTTTGATCCAACGCGCGGTTTGTTGTTGCCTCCGAGCGTGCAGCCTCTACCGAAGGTTGCGCCTCCTGCCATCGACGCAGGATTGCCACAAGTGCCACGACCAAAACTGGCCCCGATCCCCGAACCACATATTTACCGCGGCTCTAATTGGGGACGCGCAGGCACAGCCGTTGGTGGTGCAGCGGCAGCTGGCCTTGGTGCAAACGCCGCAGATAGGTTCCTTGAAGGAGACACCACTGGCGCAGTCCTTGGTGGCTTGGCCGCCGCGGGCGGCGCGGGCACACAGGCACGCAACCCACGCACAGCGGCAATCAGCGGCGCGGGCGGTCTGGGCGCGCTGGGCGCGCAGATGCTGTACGACAAGTTCAAACCCAAAGAGAAATCAGTTCTGGAAGGGTATGACAAAGGTGGTGCAGTAAAAAAGCTCGTGGGGGCCGCCGAAGCCCCCGTTAAAGAGGCTTGGAAATACGGCAAGCAAGAAGCAGGCAAACTGTCGGATTGGATTCAGAATTACATTGGCAACTATGTAACTCCCACTCAGGCTGACCGGATGGCTGGCATCGGTGGCCCAAGCTACAGTGCCAACCAGCTGGGCCGACCTGAATATGAGAATCGGGCGTGGGGCAACATGCAAAAGTCTAGCGCGCAGGCTCTAGCCAATTTGGCTACAGACCCACGCTACGGCGGCGCAGAAGGCCAGATTTTCATGCCTTTGCTTGGTAATGAAAACATGCACCAGTCGAATCAGTTGATCTTCGACAAGATGGTTCGTCAGTTCTACAAAGACCCAAGCAAACTGCCACCTGAACTGCGCGACACCATCAACACCTTCATGCAGTCTGGCGGCGTGACCGCAGGCGGCAAGCCGCGGTTCCACCCGATCGCTGGGTTTGATATTGCCGACAAGGACATGGTCAAGGAATTAGGCAGCACCTTTGACGCGCGCAAGAACATTGCCTCGCACGCATTTGGCGGTGAGGGCATTGGTGGCCGCAAGGCACAGATTATCCCGTACCAAGACATTCTGGATGCGACACGAGACCCGATGACGCAGGGTGCCCCAACATTCGCACTGGGACCACGCGCATTCCGCTTGACTGGTGAAGTCGAGCAAGTGCCGCGTCCAGACCTCAACAAGGCGTACCCTTGGCAGCTCATGGGCAAAGACTTGGAACAGACGTTCCGTCCAGTGCCATCTGAGTTGGCTCTCCCTGATTTCCAGCGCGGCTGGCGCGAACATACGGGAAAGACAATGCCACTCAAGAGCGGAGCCCTGCCACAGCCCGGGTATTTTGAGCACACCTTGGGATATAAGCCTGCGGGCAGCTCAGAGCGCATCTATCCTCGCCAGCAAGTGACTGAGGAATGGATCAAAGAGCTGCAACGCAGCGGCTTTGCCAAGGGCGGCCTAGCACACTGTTAAAGCGGCGGGGAAGAAGAGGGGCTACCAAACCCCCCTCCTCGTCCGTCACTTGCGGTAGCGAACGTCGATCCAGCTTTCCGCCGCGAGGGGGAAGTCTCCCGCCCACTTTGGTGCTGTCGTCATGACAGTCATCATTCTCTCTTCGACGTACT
>CAZPTM010000259.1:0-2340 GCA_964589665.1 uncultured Limnohabitans sp.
GCGCCGGCCAGCACATAAAGCACTACACCCCACAGCAGGGCTTGCAGCAAATTGGAGGCCGGTCCGGCCAGGGCCACCCAGACCATGTCTTTCTTGGGGTGGCGCAGGCGATCAAAACGCACGGGCACCGGTTTGGCATAACCAAACAAAAAGGCGCCACCGGTGCTGAAGTACAGCAGCAAGGGCATCAGGATGGTGCCCATGGGGTCGATGTGCGCCATGGGGTTGAGCGTGACTCGTCCCAGCATGGAAGCTGTGTTGTCACCCAGACGCAGGGCGGCGTAACCATGCGCGGCCTCGTGCAAGGTGATGGCGAACAGCACCGGCAGGGCGTAGATGAGAACGGTTTGGATGAGGTCGGTCATGGCATTCACCACCCGATTGTCTCAGACGCGGGCCCTGGGCTTTAAAGCCCCAGGCGAGCTGGGTCGCCTGCGCCGTGGCGCAGCAGCTCTGGGCTGTCGCCGCTCAGGTCCACCACAGTGGTGGGGTGCATGGCGCAAGGGCCTGCGTCAATGACGCCGGCAATTTGGTGCTCCAGTTGCTCTCGAATCTCTTGAGGGTCGTTGAGCGGATCGGTTTCGCCCGGCATGATCAGCGTGGTGGCAATCAGGGGGGAACCATGCAGTTCCAGCAGGGCTTGCAGGGTCAGATGCTCGGGCACGCGCAGGCCAATGGTTTTGCGTTGCGGGTGGCTCAGGCGTCGGGGCACTTCCTTGGTCGCTTCCAGAATGAAGGTGAACGGCCCAGGTGTGGCTTGCTTGATGAGGCGGAACTGGCGGTTGTCCACCCGCGCGTAGTTGGCCAGCTCGCTCAGGTCGCGGCAGAGCAGGGTGAGGTGGTGCTTTTCGTCCACGCCACGCACGCGGCGCAACTGGTCGGCGGCGGCTTTGTCGTCCACGTGGCAGACCAGCGCGTAGCTAGAGTCTGTAGGCACAGCCAGAATGCCGCCTTTGTCTAGCAATAAGGTGGCTTGCTTGAGCAGGCGTGCCTGCGGGTTGTCGGGGTGGATGCTGAAGTACTGGGCCATGGTGATTCAGGATTCTGGCAGGGTCACGGGCACGCGGCTTTCCTTGAGGGTGAGCCACGCACCTACGGCGCCTGAGAGACCCACCAGCAGCATGCCCCACAGGGTGATGTGGTCGGGCACATGGTCAAACACCCACCAGCCCGCCAGTGTGGCAAAGCCAATTTGGGTATACATGTAGGGCGTGAGGGTGGCTGCCGGACTGCGAGCATAGGCCAGGATCAGGAAAAAATGACCCAAGGTTCCGAGCAGGCCAATCAGGATCAACTGTGCCCATTCGGTCCACAACACAGGGCTTTCCCAGGCAAAGGGCAGCAAGGCCGAGGCCAGAAGCGCGCCGATCCAGCCGGTATAGAGTTGCATAGTCATGGGGTCTTCGGTGCGCGACATTTTGCTGGTCAGCACCTGAAAGGCTGAGTTGGTGCCCACCAACAGCAAGGGCAGGATCAGACCCCAATCAAAGGCGGTACCGCCGGGGCGGATCACCACCAGGGTGCCTACAAAGCCAGTACAGACCAGCAGCCAGCGGGTGCGGCTGACGTGCTCTTTCAGGCGACGAGCGGCCAACAAGGTGATGACCAAAGGCGTGATCATGACAATGGCGGTGAATTCGCCCACCGGCATGAATTTGAGGCTGTAAAACGCCAGCAGACTGGTCGAGAACAAAAGCAGACCGCGCAAGAGCTGGTAGCGCGGGTGTTGTGTGGCGAGAATCTTTAGACCGCGCCCGGGCAACACCACGGCCGTGGTGGCAACAGCTTGAAAGGTGTAGCGTACCCACAGCGCCACGAGCAGCGACAGCTGCAGGCTGGCGTGCTTGGTGGTGGTGTCCATGACCGCAAAACATGCGACGGCCAGCAGGGCAAAGCCAATGCCCGAGAGAATGTTGTGTCGGGGTGGGTTCACAAAATCCGATCGGCCAGTGCTTCCCAGATCGGGGGCAGTTCGCCGGGCAGCCAGGGCAGGGCGCCCAGATCGGTGTGGCTTTCTTCGGGGCTGTGAAAGTCACTGCCGCGAGAGGCGAAGAGGCCAAATTCCTTAGCTGTGTCTGCGTAGCGCACAGCCTCTTGTGCGGAGTGGCTGCCTGTGACCACTTCTACGCCCTTGCCGCCGTGAGCCTTGAACTCGGTAAAGAGTGCGTACTCTTCGTT
Organism: uncultured Limnohabitans sp.; assembly: GCA_964589665.1. Lineage (GTDB taxonomy): Bacteria > Pseudomonadota > Gammaproteobacteria > Burkholderiales > Burkholderiaceae_C > Limnohabitans_A. The sequence continues at coordinate 2,179 of CAZPTM010000259.1, forward strand.
GGGTGTGAAGCCATAGCGCGCGGGGTGCGCGATCACGGCCATGCCACCCGCTTGCGTGATCCATTGCACCGCATCTTGCAGACGGGCCCAGCGGTGGGGTACAAAACCGGGTTTGCCTTCGGTCAGGTATTTGCGGAACACTTCGGAAGTTTCTTTGCACAC
>CAZPTM010000260.1:0-2326 GCA_964589665.1 uncultured Limnohabitans sp.
AGATGCAGGCCGCCAGCCTGGCCGCCTGGAACGCCGACACCCTGCACGACGCGCACGCCGCCGCGGCCGCGCTGCTGACCTACGCCGAACACACCCAGGGCCGCAACCTGCCGCATGTGCAGAGCATCCGCGTGCAGCGTTCGGACACGCTGATCGACCTGCCCTCGGCCACGCGTCGCAACCTCGAACTCGTGCAGACCCTGCGCGGTGAAGACTCCCCCACCCTGTTTTCGCTGCTCGACACCTGCATGACCGGCATGGGCAGCCGCATGCTCAAGGGCTGGCTGCTCAGCCCGCAGCGCGACCGCGCACAGGCGCAGGAACGCCTGGCCGCCATTGCCCAGCTGCAGACCAGCGGCGCCTGGGGCACGCTGCGTGAACAGTTCAAGGGCGCCAGCGATGTCGAGCGCATCACCGCCCGCACCGCGCTGCGCCAGGTGCGTCCGCGCGAGCTGGTGGCTCTTCGCTTCGCTTTGACCCGCGCCAACGGCCTGGCCCACACCCTGCAGGCCCTGGCGACTGCAGAGGGCACACTGCTGGCCCGTCTGGCGCGCTGGCTCACCCCGCCGACCGGCTGCGAGGCGCTGCTGGCGCAATCGCTGCTCGAAGAACCCGCCGCGCTGGTGCGCGACGGTGGCGTGATTGCGCCCGGCCTGGACGCTGAGCTGGACGAGCTGCGCGCCATCCAGACCAATTGCGATGACTTTTTGCTCGACCTTGAAACCCGCGAACGGGCCCGCACCGGCATCGCCAACCTGCGGGTGCAGTTCAACAAGGTGCACGGCTTCTACATTGAAGTCACGCAAGGGCAACTGGACAAAGTGCCCGAGGACTACCGCCGCCGCCAGACGCTGAAGAACGCCGAACGCTTCATCACGCCCGAACTCAAGGCCTTTGAAGACAAGGCCCTGTCGGCGCAAGAGCGCGCCCTGGCCCGCGAGAAGTGGCTCTACGAAGGCTTGCTCGACCAGCTGCAAAGCTTTGTGCCCGCCCTCACCGCCCTGGCCCAAGCCATGGCCGGGCTGGACGCGCTGTGCACCTTGAGCGAGCGCGCCATCACCCTGAACTGGTGCGCGCCCGAGTTCACCCGCGAGCCCGGCATCGAAATCCGCGCCGGGCGCCACCCGGTTGTGGAAGCGCGTCTGGCAGAACTCTCGGGCGGCAGCTTCATCGCCAATGACACGGTCATGGGCCCACGCCAGCGGCTGCAGATCATCACCGGCCCCAACATGGGCGGTAAATCGACCTACATGCGTCAGGTGGCATTGATCGTGCTTCTGGCCAGCATCGGCAGCCACGTGCCCGCCAGCAGTTGCCGCCTGGGCCCCATCGACGCGATCCACACCCGCATCGGTGCGGCCGACGACCTGGCCAACGCCCAATCGACCTTCATGCTGGAGATGACCGAAGCCGCGCAAATTTTGCACAGCGCCACGCCCCACAGCCTGGTGCTGATGGACGAGATCGGGCGCGGCACCTCCACCTTTGACGGACTGGCTTTGGCCAGCGGTATCGCCACCCACCTGCACAACAAGGTGCAGTGCTTTGGCCTGTTCGCCACGCACTACTTCGAGCTGACCGAGTTCCCGGCCACGCACACCGCCGCCGTCAACATGCATGTGAGCGCCGCCGAGTCGGGCAGCGACATCGTGTTTTTGCACGAAATCCAGCCGGGCCCCGCCAGCCGCAGCTACGGCGTGCAGGTCGCCCGTCTGGCAGGCATGCCTGCGGCCGTGCTGAACCACGCCCGTCATGCGCTTCAAGCCCTCGAATCGGGCGCGCAAGACGCCCGCGCCCAGGTGGACCTGTTCGCTCCACCACCCGAAGCCGAGGCCACCGGCCCCACCGCTGTGGAAGCGGCTTTGGCCCAGATCAACCCCGACGCATTGAGCCCACGTGAAGCGCTCGATGCCCTGTACAGTTTGCAGCGTCTGCTGCCCAAGAAATCCACATGACCTACTGCGTTGCCATCAAAACCCGTGCCGGTCTCGTCTTCCTGTCCGACTCACGCACCAACGCGGGGCTCGACCAGATCAGCACTTTCCGCAAGATGATCATTTACGAGAAGCCCGGCGAGCGTTTCATGACGCTGCTCTCCGCGGGCAACCTGAGCATTTCGCAGTCAGTGCGCGAAGTGCTGCAAATCGAAAAACTGGTGGAACCCGGTCAGGACGAGCCCCTGACCATCTGGAACGCCACCAACATGTTCGACGCCTGCCGCGTGCTGGGCTCCGCCATTCGCCGCGTTTACGAACGCGATGCAGCCGCTTTGCGTGCTTCGGGCGTCGAGTTCAATGTCTCCATGATCTTCGGCGGCCAGATCGGC
>CAZPTM010000261.1:0-2322 GCA_964589665.1 uncultured Limnohabitans sp.
TTCCCCGGCCTGCAAGGTGGCCCGCTGATGCACGTCATCGCGGCCAAAGCCGTGGCCTTCAAGGAAGCGCTGCAGCCCGAGTTCAAGGCTTATCAGCAGCAGGTGGTCAAGAACGCCCAAATAGTGGCCGAAGTGCTGACCCAGCGTGGCCTGCGGATTGTGAGCGGAGGCACCCAAAGCCACGTGATGCTGGTCGACCTGCGCGCCAAGGGCATCACTGGCAAGGAAGCCGAAGCTGCCCTGGGCGCCGCCCACATGACGATCAACAAAAACGCCATCCCTAACGACCCCGAAAAGCCGTTCGTGACCAGCGGCGTGCGCATTGGCACCCCCGCCATGACCACCCGCGGCTTCAAGGACGAGGAAGCCCGCATCACCGCGAACCTGATCGCCGATGTGCTGGACAACCCTCGCGACGAAGCCAACATCGCGGCCGTGCGCGCCAAGGTCAACGCCCTGACCGCCCGCTTCCCTGTTTACAAGTAACCAGGGCCCGTCAAAATGAAATGCCCCTTCTGCGGTCACCTCGAAACCCAAGTGGTGGAGACACGGTTGGCCGAAGACGGGGGCTTCATTCGGCGCCGCCGCCAGTGCGGTGCCTGTGAAAAACGCTTTACCACCTACGAAAAGCCCGAAGTCACTTTTCCGGCCATCGTCAAGAAAGACGGCCGTCGCATCGAATACCAACGCGAGAAGCTGCGCGCCAGTCTGAACCTGGCTCTGCGCAAGCGCCCCGTGAGCACCGAACAGGTTGATGCAGCCATCGAGCGCATTGAAGAAAAACTGCTGGCTCTGCCTGCCCGCGAAGTCGCCTCCAACCGCATTGGCGAGTTGGTCATGCGCGAACTCAAAAAGCTCGACAAAGTAGCCTATGTGCGCTTTGCCAGCGTGTACCGCAGCTTTGAAGACATCGACGACTTCAAGACCCTGGTGGACGAAGTGCGCTGAGCCCCCTTGTCTTTAAGGGCAAGAGTCCCTCTGATCCTGATCCAGACGCGCTTGCCCCAGGGCGTTGAGCACCACGAGGTACTGCGTCCGCACTCCTGACCAACACCAACGTATCGTGCCCGCCTGGAACGCCCCCGAGAGGGTCTGCCCCCGTCCTTCGGACTGGTAGGACACATAGCGCGAAACCAGACTATTGCCCGAGCCCACCAAACCAGCAGGCCTTGCACCTACGCGCTGAAGGATGCGCTCGCCGGCATCCACACTGGCATTGGCGTTGGCATCTTCAAACACCAGCCAACCTTGTTGCCAGCCCCCGCTGCGTGTGCACGATTGCCCATCTGCACTTGTGCATACCGTGACCCTGGTGCGTAAAACCAGTGCTTGCGAGCGCGCCCACTGCAAGGTGTGCATGAACTCCTGCGCCTGAGCCAGAAGCCTTTGTTCATGCTGCCATTGCAACAGCGAAGGCACGGCCAGTACCAGCAACAGGGACAACACCGCCACCACAGCCAGCGTTTCCAGCAAAGACCATCCTTTTTGTTTTGAAAGAATCACACAACCTCCATTGCATCTGTACAAAAGTATGCGCTTTAAGCACAATCAAAGCCATAGAAAAAGATCAGGGAGAACACCATGCGCCTCTACACCTACGGGCTCGGCCGGGCATGTTTGTGCGTCCGTGCGCAAAAAGGCTTTACTTTGATTGAGTTGATGGTGGTGCTGGCCATCATGGGCATCTTGCTCAGCTTGGCCACTGCCAGCTATGGCGACCACCAACGCCGCGCCAGGCGCCTGGATGCACAAGAAGGCCTGCAATCGCTTCAACAAGCCCAGGCCCGCTATCGGGATCAACACCCCACTTATGCCAACAACCTGCTCGCGCTCGGCTTAGCTGACCGCTCGCCGCTGGGGCACTACCAACTGGGTATCACCCAGGCAGACGAAAACGGCTACATCCTGGTGGCTACGCCTGTGGGCATGCAATCGCTGGACGAGGCGTGCAGTCCCATGCGATTACAGCTCAGCGACAAAGCCACCCTTACGCAAAGTGCGGGCACGGATACGCAGGACCCGCAGGGCTGCTGGAAGCGGTAGCCTGCCCATGCACCCGCAACGAGGAGAAACACTGGTTGGCCTGCTGGTTGGGCTGGCACTGGGTCTGCTGGTGGCCGCAGCAGGCCAACGCATGCTGGCACAACAGCTTCGTCATGAACGCCAGACCCAAACACTGCTGCAAGCACAGACACAGTTGCGCGATGCCATCGACTTGATGCTGCATACCCTGCAAGGTGCTCAGGGCTTTCCAAATGCTTGGGCCACGCGCATCGATGCCCAATGCCACGATTCGTTTTGCAATGGTGCTGAAGATTTTTC
>CAZPTM010000262.1:0-2310 GCA_964589665.1 uncultured Limnohabitans sp.
GGTGGCTTTCATTCGCGCCGAAACGGGCGATGACTTTGCCATCGAAGTGGCGGCCTACCCCGAAGTGCACCCGCAGGCTAAATCCCCCGAGGCTGATCTGCAGGCCTTTGTCACCAAGGTCAAGGCGGGTGCCAACTCGGCTATCTCGCAGTACTTCTACAACGCCGATGCCTATTTCCGTTTTGTGGACGACGCCCGAAAACTGGGCGCAGACATTCCGGTGGTGCCGGGCATCATGCCCATCACCAGCTCATCGCAGTTACTGCGTTTTTCGGATGCGTGTGGCGCCGAGATCCCACGCTGGGTGCGTCTGCGTTTGCAGGCCTATGGCGACGATGTGGCATCCATCAAGGCCTTTGGGCTGGAGGTGGTGAGCGGCCTGTGTGAGCGACTGATTGCGGGTGGCGCGCCCTCGCTGCATTTCTACACGATGAACCAGAGTGCCGCGACCACGGCGCTGGTGCAGCGCCTGGCCTGATGCCGCACTGAGGGTGGTCAGCGCTCGTCGAAGCTGACCACCACTTTTTTGCTGGTAGGGCGAGCCTGGCAGGACAGCACAAAGCCGGCATCGACTTCGGGCTTTTCGAGGGTGAAGTTTTTATCCATCTCGGTGCCGCCTTCCATCACTTTGCAGCGGCAGGTGCAGCACACGCCGCCTTTGCATGAGTAGGGTAAGTCCAGGCCCATCGCCAGGGCAATGTCCAGAATTTTGTCTTCGCGGCCCATGGGCATGTCGTAGGGCTTGCCGTCGAGCACCACCGTGAGCTGCACGTCGCCGCTGTCGCGTGTGGCTTTGTGGCCGAGCACGGCTTTGGCTTTTTGCTCAGGGCTCAGCGCTTCGAGCGTGGGCGAGGTGAAGCGTTCGGTGCGGATGCGGTCGGCTTTGACACCGGCCTCGATCAGTGTTTTTTCCGTCTCTTCAATCATGGCTTCGGGGCCGCAGATGAAGACTTCGTCCATGCTGCCCACGGGCAGGAAGGCGTCGATGATGGCGCGCACTTTGGCGGCGTCGATGCGGCCCTCTAGCAGCGGCACTTCTTGCGCCTGGCGCGAGAGGATGTGGATCAGGGTCAGGCGTGAGGGGTAGCGATCTTTGAGGTCTTGCAGCGCTTCGTTGAACATCACGCTGTCCATGCGGCGGTTGCCATAGACCAAAGTGAATTTGGACTCGGGCTGCTCTTCGAGCGTGGTGGCCAGGATCGACAAGATGGGCGTGATGCCCGAGCCTGCGGCAAAGCCCACGCGGTGAATGGCGCGTTGCTTTTGCACGGTGAAGCGACCATCGGGCGGCATCACGCGCAGGGTGTCACCGGCCTTGAGTTGTGTTGCCGCCCAGTTGGAGAACACGCCGCCTTCGACCGGGCGGATACCCACTTCGAGTTCGCCGCGCTGCAGCTGGCTGCGTGCGGAGCTGACCGAGTAGCTGCGGCGCACATCGGTGCCGTTGATGTCGGCGCGCAGGGTCAGGAACTGGCCGGGCTGGAAGTCGAACTGCGCACGCAAGTCAGCGGGCACGGCCAATGTGATGGCCACGGCGCCAGCGGCTTCGGGGCTGACGCGGGAAACGGTGAGGTCATGAAAGCGCATATCGGCTCGCTTGGCTCAATAGGGTTTGAAATAGTCGAACGGTTCCATGCAATCGAGGCACCGGTAGAGGGCCTTGCAGGCGGTGGAGCCGAAATGGGAGGTTTCGGTGGTGTTGGCCGAGCCACATTGCGGGCAATGCACCGCTTCGGTTTTGGCGCTGCGTGCCGCGAACTGCACCACGCTGGCCGGGCCGGTTTTCTCACTGGCGCAGGTGTGGGGCGGCGCGATGCCGTAGGCACGCAGCTTCTCGCGTGCAGCCTCGGTCATCCAGTCAGTCGTCCAGGCAGGGGCCAGTTGCGTGACCACCTTGGCTTGCAGCCCTGCTTCGGCCAATGTGCTGCGCACATCGTCCTCGATCTGGCCCATGGCCGGGCAGCCACTGTAGGTGGGGGTAATGACCACTTCCAGGCCTGCAGCGCCCTCACGTACTTCGCGCAATATGCCCAGCTCGCGCAGCGTGATGACCGGGATTTCCGGGTCACTCAGGTTTTCCAGCACATCCCAGGCCCGTTGTGCGTCCGATGTCATCGCGAGCGCAGCGTGGCGATCCATGGACTGCTGCGCTTCGGTCGCAGTGACGGTGGTGGACGTCATGGCTTGGTTCGGCTCACCAGGTGGCGCCCGGGTGCTGGCGCGCCAAGCTTTGCATTTCGGCCAGCACAAAGCCAAGGTGCTCGGAGTGAATGCCTTGTTTGCCGGTCGGCAAAAAGGCACTGTCTGCCG
>CAZPTM010000263.1:0-2306 GCA_964589665.1 uncultured Limnohabitans sp.
TTGATGCTCATGAAAATTGCTCCAGTTGGGGGCATTGTAGGCAATCGGACAGCTGCCCAACCGATAATGAAGCCACCCCTAACCCTTAAACACTATTCCCTATGAAAAAGATCCTTCTTCTGGGCTCCGGCGAGCTCGGCAAAGAATTCGTCATCAGCGCCAAGCGCCTGGGCTGCCATGTGATCGCCTGCGACAGCTACGCTGGCGCCCCCGCCATGCAGGTGGCCGACCAGCACGAAGTGTTCAGCATGCTCGATGAAGCTGCACTGCGCGCCGCCATCGCCCAACACCAACCTGACCTGATCGTGCCCGAGATTGAAGCCATCCGCACCGAGGTGCTGCTGGACGTTGAAAAAGAAGGGTTTGAAGTGATTCCCAGCGCCCGCGCCGCCAACCTGACCATGAACCGCGACCGCATCCGTGATGTGGCCGTGGGGCTGGGCGTGCGCACCGCCCGCTTTGCCTACGCCGAATCCAGCGCAGCCCTGCTGGCCGAGGCCCGCGCCATTGGCTTTCCGGTCGTCATCAAGCCCGTGATGAGCTCGTCGGGCAAAGGCCAGAGCGTGGCCAAGACCGAGGCCGACATCCAGGCCAGCTGGGACTACGCCTGCGCTGGCATGCGTGGCGACCGCCAAAAAGTCATCGTGGAAGAGTTCATCGCCTTCGACTACGAAATCACCCTGCTTACCGTACGTCAGCGCCAAGGTGCCACCCTGTTTTGCCCACCGATTGGCCACGTGCAGGAACGCGGCGACTACCAGTACAGCTGGCAACCTCAGCCCATGAAACCCGAGTTCTTGCAGGCCGCGCAAGCCATGGCCGACAAGGTCACTGCAGACCTGGGTGGTGCGGGTATTTTTGGCGTGGAATTTTTCGTCACCAAAGACGAAGTCATCTTCAGCGAACTGAGCCCTCGCCCGCACGACACCGGCATGGTCACCCTGATCAGCCAGAACCTGAGCGAGTTTGACCTGCACGCCCGCGCCGTGCTGGGCTTGCCGATCCCGTTGATCGAAGCCGTCGAAGGCGCCAGCGCCGTGGTGCTGGCCGAAGGCGCTGGCAACAACCCCACTTTCACAGGTGTGGAAGCCGCCCTGAGTGAGCCTGGGGTGGATGTGCGCATTTTTGGCAAACCCACCACTCGCCCCTACCGCCGCATGGCCGTGGCTCTGGCCAAGGGCCCAGATGCCCTGACCCGCGCACGCGCAGCTGCGGCCAAGATCAAGGTGCACACCGAGGCTTGATGTCTGCCCCGAAGCCCCGGTGCAGGCCGGGGCTGGTTCATCACTTGTTGATGCGCCCCTGTACCCCGGCAACGAGGTAATTCATGTTCAGGATTTGTTCGTCACTGAGCTTTTGGCCTTTGGCCAGCACTTCTCGGCCTTCGTTGTCCACGATAGGGCCTGTGAAAGGCTGCAGCTTGCCGGCACCAATGTCTTTCTGACGCGCCAGCACTTCATCCTGAACCTTCTTGGGCACTTTGGGGCCAAAGTCGCCCACGCGGATCATGCCCTCGCGCACACCGCCCCAGACATTGCCACTCTTCCAGCTGCCATCTGCCACGGCCTTGACACGGCGGGTGTAGTAGTCACCCCACTGGTGCGTCACGGCAACAATTTGCGCGTCTGGCGCCACCATGCGCATGTCCGAGTGGTAGGCCACGGCCATCTTGCCGCGCTCCTGCGCAGCAGCCATCACGGCCGTGGAGCCAGTGTGAAAAGCCACCACATCGGCTTGCTGATCAAACAGACTCATGGCAGCCTCGCGCTCTTTTGGCGGGTCGAACCAGGCGTTGAGCCACACCACCTTGACGGTCGCTTTGGGGTTGACCGAGCGCATACCCAAAGTGAACGCATTGATGCCCTGCAGCACTTCCGGAATCGGGAAACCGGCCACATAACCGGCCACATTTGTCTGCGTCATGCGTCCGGCCGCAATACCCGCCAGATACCGACCTTCGTAGTAGCGTGCATTGGAAGCCGCCACGTTGGCCGCTGTCTTGTAACCGGTCACCGATTCGAACTTCACGTTCGGAAAATCCTTGGCGACCTTGAGCGTGGGCTCCATATAGCCAAAGCTGGGCGTGAAGATGATCTGGTTGCCCTGAGCCGCCAAGTCACGGATCACGCGCTCGGCGTCCGCGCCTTCAGCGACATCGGCCACAAACGTGGTTTTGACATTCTTGCCCAGTGCTTTCTCAACGGCCTTGCGACCTTCATCATGCTGACGGGTCCAACCCGCTTCGGTGATAGGCGAGACGTACACAAACGCCGCCTTCACCGGCTCGGCAGCCGTTGCAGAAGAGA
>CAZPTM010000264.1:0-2290 GCA_964589665.1 uncultured Limnohabitans sp.
GGCACCGCGCACAAAGGTCAGTCCGGACTGATTGGGCTGAGTGCACGCAAACGCTGAGTCAGTACAGCCGCTTATCGGTGACACACAAAAGAAAAAGGGGACAGAATTTCTGTCCCCTTTTGTGCTGGGGTCTACTGAAGCATTCACGTAAACCCATGATTTTTATTGATTTACTTAACTTCACCCTTGCGACTGTTCTCCGATTTGTTCCCCGATCCCAATCTTGGTTGGCGTGAAGTTCATACACACAGGGGCAGTTTAGCGGTGCATCAACGAGAGAGGCAACGATGGGCCGATATGACGGCGGGCTCTATTTGGACAACTTTAACGCCAATCAAGTGCATAACCTGCGCCAGGTCTGAACTTGCTAGAACTTGGTACTCCACAACACGTTGATCGCCAAGTAGATCACCCTGACCAAGTCTGCCCGCTGGGTGACACATTATGATGTCACTTGGCTGTGCAACTTGCATCCATTGCTTCAGATGCGCGAGGTAATGGTCTGCATCAGCGTTAAAACCATAGACCCCAAGAAGTGCATGGCTTGTAGGAATGCAGTGTTCTGCAGCCTGACGTAGCAGAGTGTGGGAACCAAGGGATTCGATCACTTGTGCTTTGAGGGCGTCACGCCACGTAGTCGCACCGCCACCATCACAAGTGGAGCGCAACGTCGGAGCATGGTCGCCGTATCGCCTCTGTAATTCTGCCAGCAGTACCTCTCGGATCATGGGCAGCGCATGGATGTGCTGGTGCCCGTCGATGTGATGAGGAGGGCGTTGCATGCCGTCTTCAAAGGCGTCCAGCTGGCGCCGGATTTCATCGTGCAATGTGGCGCGCGACCATTGGTGAAGCATGCTGCGAAGAATCACTTTGGGTAGCGTTTGTGAGGCCATGTGGCTCGCACCGGGTTCAGTCAGACTCAGATGCAGGCCAGTAGCCAATGGCGTTTGTGTCAACGTGGCGGCGTCTCTTGCAAAGGCGGGGGCCAGGCTCATGCAGCTGGTGGCGCTCAGGCGGCCCTGCAGACCCAGGGCGATAACGCCTTCGTTGATGGCGGTGTTCAGCCCAAAGTCATCTGCACAGAGGAAAATAGGCTTCAGCATGAAAAAAATCTTGGGTCAATTGACGTGGTTCGTGATGGTCGGCTGCGCTGCAGCGGCGACGCACTGGTTGGTGGCCGTGTTGTGCATTTCGCAATGGCATTGGCCTGCCTCGGTGGGTAATTTTGCCGGATGGTTGGTGGCCCTGTGGGTGTCGTTCTCTGGCCATTATTTTCTGACTTTCAGGCATCAGCATAAGACCTGGTGGGCGGCGCTGAGACGCTTTGCCTTGATTTCCTTTGCTGGATTCGTGGTCAACGAGGTCGCTTTTGTGAGCCTGCTGCGCTGGACCACCCTGCCCTACACCCTGGCGCTGGCTTGGGTGCTGGTGGGCGTGGCGGGTCTGACTTTTGTGCTCAGCCGTTATTGGGCGTTCCGTCACAAGCCATCAGTGGCTTGAGCGCTGGCCAGCGCTCGGGTGTGATGCGCCACAAGTGGTGGCCCTCTGTGCTGTGCACCTGATCTTGAGGTTGCAGCCAGGGCATTTTTTGGCCAGCGTTGTCGGTGCCCCAGACCCAAACGGTATGTGTGGTCGGGGTGCACAGGCGCTGCATCAGGGTGCTTGAGCTGATCAGGTTGCGTTGCATGGCCTCGGGTTCGAAGAGGCCGGCGTCGTAAAGCTCTTTTTGCCAGTTGTCGACCTTGGGGATTTTGGGGTCGATCCAGTTGCTGACCACCCAGGCCGGTGTGCGTGCATGCAGATAAAAGGGCAGGTCGTAAGCGTAGCGGTCAAGCATGACCAGTTGGTCTTTCTCGGCGAAACCTTGGCGGACGCCTTTGGGCATGTGGTGAATGTTGGAGTGCCCGGTAAAGGACAAGGCAATGACCAGGCCCACACACAAGGTGGCCGAACCGGCCAAGGTCCAAGCGCTGCGCCGGCCTGCGGTTTGGGGGTGGTCTTGAAGGCGTGATTGCAAGGCACTGGCCAACAGCACAGCCAAGGGCATCAGCGTGGGCAGGATGTAGCCAATGAGCTTGGATTTGGGGATCGAGAAGAACACCAAAATGACCAGCAACCACACCAGCATCAAACTGCGCACGGCGCGGGTTTCCTGCGGTTGGTAAAAGGCCGGTTTGAGGGCACGCCAGAAGGAGACAGACCACGGCAAAGTCAGCACCAGCAGCACAGGCACATAAAACCAGAAAGGCTGTTGATTGTTGAAGCCAGTTTCCGCGAAACGTTTGAAGTG
>CAZPTM010000265.1:0-2275 GCA_964589665.1 uncultured Limnohabitans sp.
CAATCGGGGGCCGAAATGTTGCGTTTGGGCATGGCCCAGCGTTACCGCTTTACCGAGCAACGCGTTCAGCTGCCCAGCGATACCGCCGCTACTGGAACGGGTCTGAGCGATGTGCTTTTTGGTGGCAGCTTGCGATGGGACCAACGCCTGTCCTCAGACCTGACCACACAGGTCGATGCACAGACCAACCGCTTCAACCGGACCACCGTGCAGACTCGCTACAAGGCTGGTCCCTACCGAGTGCTCAGCGCTGCCTACCGCATGAATCGCCAGACCACCACCGCCAGCGAGCAGGTAGACCTGGGATGGCAATGGCCGCTAAGCGCACTGCGCTGGGGCACCAACACGGATGATACAAGCGTACGCTCTTCAGGCTTGGGCCTGGGAAGCGGTCGTTGGTACAGCGTAGGGCGTTTGAACTTCAGTCTGAGCGATCGCAAACTGGTGGACTCCATCGTGGGCTTGGAATACGACGGCGGCTGCTGGACGGGTCGCATGGTATTCGAGCGTTTGCAAAGCACCGTGGCTTCGGCCACGACTCGCTTGATGTTCCAACTGGAGTTTGTGGGCCTGGCCAAAGTCGGTACCAGCTCCTTCAAGAGTCTGCGCGACAATATCCCCGGATACCAGGAGTTGCGTGACAACACCGTGCAACCGAGCCGATTCGTGAACTATGAATAAACCGCTGACTTCCCTTCTCTCCGGCCTGCTGGCCACTGTGCTGTTCAGCGCTGCGGTGACCTGCATGGCCGCCACGCCCGCTTCAGCCGTGCAAACCATCAATCGCATTGTCGCGGTGGTCAATTCAGAACCCGTCACCGAGCACGAAGTGCAGCAAGTGGCCGAGCAGCTGGCGCAGGAAAACGCACGAGCCCCCCAGCGTCTGAGCTCGGGTGAGCTCTACAAGCTGGCGCTTGATCGCTTGATCACTGAAAAAGCACTGCAGCAGCAAGCACGAGACACAGGCATCAATATCGACAAGGATGCGATTGACCAGGCCGAATTGAATGTGGCGGCCAACAATCAGATTACCCTGGATCAGCTGCATCAACGTTTGCCGCAAGAGGGCCTGACGGTGGCCGCTTTTCGCGAAAAGCTTAAGGGCCAGCTGCTGATCTCCCGCTTGCGCGAGCGCGAGGTAGAGGGTAAAGCCCGCGTATCCGATATGGAGGCCGAGCAGTATCTGCAGACCTTGCTGGCCAAGCAGTCTTCGCAAACGCCTCAAGAACTGAACCTGGCCATGATTCTGGTCGCTTTGCCTGAGGGGGCCAGCGCTGACTTGCGACAGCAAAAGTTGACCCTGGCCCGGAAAATTGCCAGCCAGGCGCGTGCGGGTGACTCGTTCGAGGCCCTCGCCCGTCAATATTCGAATGCTGCAGACAAAGGCGCCAAAGGCGGCGAATTGGGTCTGCGCTCCGAAGACCGTTATCCCGAGTTGTTTGTACAAGCCGTAGCCAAACTCAACACAGGCGAGGTCAGTGACCCGGTAGAGTCAGGCGCCGGTTTTCACGTGCTCAAACTGCTCCAGCGCAAAGCGGGCACTGCAGCTCTGAGCGTGATGCAAACGCATCCTCGCCATATTTTGTTGCGCCCCTCTTCGCAAATGAGCCAGCCTCAAGCTGTGGCCAAACTCCAGAGTCTGCGCCAGCAAATTGTCAGCCGAAAGGTCGAGTTTGGCCAAGTTGCCCGTCAGTGGTCACAGGACGGAAGTGCGCCCTCCGGTGGCGATTTGGGCTGGGTGCGTGCGGGCATGTTTGTGCCCGAGTTTGAACAAGTCATGGACCGCTTGCCCTTGAACACAGTCAGCGAGCCTGTGGTCTCGCGCTTTGGGGTGCACCTGATCGAAGTGCTGGAGCGCAAACCCATGCCTGTATCCACTGCTGATGCACGCGAAATTGCCCGCAACGCGCTGCGCGAGAAAAAGATCGAAGAGGCCTACACCCGTTGGGTGGAAGACGTGCGCAGCCGCGCTTATGTTGAAATGCGCGACAGTCCGCAATGAAACACATCGCACGCAAACGCTTCGGTCAGCATTTTTTGTCCGATGGCGCCATCATCGAAGCCATCGTGCGCGAGATTGCACCCACGCCGTCTGATGTGATGGTTGAAATCGGCCCGGGTCTGGCCGCACTGACGCAGCCTTTGGTGGAACGCCTGGGTCGTCTGACGGTGGTGGAGCTCGACCGCGATCTGGCCAAACGCCTGCGCGAACATCCGCAGCTCAACGTGGTCGAATCCGATGTGCTCAAGGTGGACTTCACCGCGCTGGCGGCCA
>CAZPTM010000266.1:0-2253 GCA_964589665.1 uncultured Limnohabitans sp.
GGGCGTGCCGGTAGCCACCTTTGCCATTGGTCAGGCGGGTGCAGCCAATGCGGCTTTGTTTGCGGTGGCCCTGCTGGCCAACCATGACGCGGCTTTGCGCGCCAAGCTCGAAGCCTTTCGCGTCGAGCAAACCGCTGCGGCACGCGCCATGACCTTGCCGCCTGTGGAGTCGAAATGAGTGCTGTGCTTCCTGGCAGCATCGTCAACGGCCAGCCCGCCACGCTGGGCGTGATGGGCGGTGGCCAGCTGGGCCGCATGTTTGTGCATGCCGCGCAGGCCATGGGCTACTACACGGCGGTGCTTGACCCCGATCCGGCCAGCCCTGCGGGCCTGGTGAGCCACCACCACATCCAGACCGACTATCTGGACGAGCAGGGCCTGGCCCAGTTGATGCAGCGTTGCACCGCCATCACCACCGAATTTGAAAACGTACCTGCCCCCGCCCTGCTGACGTTGGGCGCGCACCGCTTTGTGGCCCCCGGCGCTGATGCCGTGGCGATTGCGCAGGACCGCGCCGCCGAAAAAGCCCACTTTGTGAAGTGCGGTGTGCCAGTGGCCCCGCATGCAGTCATCGAAACCGAAGCGCAGCTGACGGCTGTGGCCGACGATTTGCTGCCGGGCATTTTGAAAACAGCGCGCCTGGGCTACGACGGCAAAGGCCAGGTGCGTGTGAAAACACGCGCCGAGCTGGTGTCCGCCTGGACAGCGTTGAAACAAGTGCCGTGTGTGCTCGAAAAATTGCTGCCGCTCAAGGACGAGTGCTCGGTCATTGTGGCGCGTGGGCGCGATGGGCAATGCGTGCATTTCCCGGTGCAGCGCAATCTGCATCGCGAAGGTATTCTGGCTGTGACCGAGGTGTACGAAGGGGCAGTGCCTGCAGCCTTGGCGCAGCAGGCCGTGGCCGCTGCCGTCGCGATTGCCAACGGTCTGCAGTATGTAGGCGTGCTGTGCGTGGAGTTTTTTGTGCTCGAAGGCGGGCAGCTGGTGGTCAACGAAATGGCGCCGCGTCCGCACAACAGCGGCCACTACACCTTGAACGCCTGCGACCAGTCGCAGTTTGAGCTGCAAGTGCGAACCCTGACGGGGCTGCCGCTGACGCAACCGCGGCAACATTCGGCGTCCATCATGCTCAATCTGCTGGGCGATCTTTGGGGCCTGCAAGGCCAGTCTCCTGCCTGGGACCGCGTGTTGGCTTTGCCTGGCACACATCTGCACCTGTATGGCAAGCTTTCTGCCCGCAAGGGGCGCAAGATGGGGCACCTGAACATCACCGCAGCCACGCCTGAGGTGGCGCGAGCTGTGGCCTTGCAGGCTTGCGTCTTGCTGGGCATCGAGCCTTTCTGACCATGATCCTGAACGGACAGGATCCAGCAGCCATTGCACAAGCCGTGCAAACCCTGGCGGCTGGTGGCTTGCTGGGTTTGCCAACCGAGACGGTCTACGGTTTGGCTGCAGACGCAACGCGCGACGAGGCTGTGGCCGGCATCTTTGCAGCCAAGGGGCGCCCCGCCGATCATCCTTTGATCGTTCATGTCGCCGGAGCCGAACAGGTGCCGCTGTTTGCGGCTGTGGTGCCTGCGTTTGCCCAGCGTTTGCTGGATGCCTTCTGGCCGGGCCCGTTGACCTTGATCCTGCCGCGCCGTGAAGGCGTAGCGACGGCGTCTGCAGGTGGACAGCATTCGATTGGTCTGCGCTGCCCTTCGCATCCGGTGGCGCATGCCGTGTTGCAGGCGTGTGCAGCGGCAGGTCTGCCCGGTTTGTCGGCGCCCAGTGCCAACAAATTTGGACGGGTGAGCCCGACCACGGCTGCGCATGTGCAGTCCGAATTTGGCGATGCCTTGCTGGTGCTTGATGGGGGTGCTTGCGAGGTTGGTATTGAGTCCACCATCGTGGACTGCACGCGAGGGGCGCCTGTGTTGCTGCGGCCCGGCCGCATTACCCGTGAAGAGATTCAAGTCACCTGTGGTTTGTCCTTGCAGGATCCGCAGGCTCTTGCCCAGGCGGCACCCAAAGCTTCGGGCACGCTGGCGTCGCATTACGCGCCCCGTGCCAAAGTGAGGGTTATGCCTGCCGATCAATTGCACCAGCGTTTGCAAGCCTTGGGGGTGCATGCCAATAATCTCGGCATCTGGTCGCGAGCCGCACCTGCAGACCTGGGTGCCGGGGTGCTGTGGCGCGAGCAGTCATCCCAGGCTGGACTGGCCGCGCATGATTTGTTTTCGGTGTTGCGCGAGCTCGATGCCCGAGGCGTCA
>CAZPTM010000267.1:0-2192 GCA_964589665.1 uncultured Limnohabitans sp.
TGAGTTACAAGGTGTGCGCACCCTCAGTGCGGGCGCTGAAGGCGCATTGGTGTTGACCAAAAGCGTGTTGTTGGACACGCATATTCAGGCCTTGGAGCACAACATCATCATCGACTCGGCTTGGGTCGATAGCCGTTTGGATTTGGGTACTGAAGGCGCTTCGGTGAGCACCAGCACGTTTTTGAATTCATTGGTCACGGCTCAGGAAGGAGCCTTGGGCACAAGCGGCAGCTCTGCGTTTTCACAAGTGAATTTTGTGCATGACGACATCGCAATTGCGTTGCAAGCCAGTGCCCAGCCGGGTGAGAGTCAGGTTCCCGCCTTGGTGATTTTGGAGGGTTACATCAACACCGCGGAGCCCGAGCGCAAACTGGTGGATGCCGATGACGATCCTGGTGTGATGACGGACATCGATGCCGCCAGTTTCGCCTCCCGTCCCTATTTGAATACCGCCGAGGGATTCGCGGTGGGGACTTATTTGATTCCGATTGAGGCGCTGGGTGATGCGACCAGCGTCGACGCTGAGCACAGCCTGTCGGTGGTGGTGCAGCCAGGTGTTTTGGCGGCGGAAGCTGTGTGCTTGCACGATGTGAAAGAGCGCTTGGTGTTTCGCGATGGTGAGTTGGTGGCGCACACGGTGCGCTATGCCAATTTAGATTTCAACTACGCTGACATTGATGTTTTGATTGCAGCGGTGGCGCGCGATGGCATGTTCACTGCTGAGTTCCGCGCTGAAATGATCGATGCGCAGCTGCCCTATGACCCCTTCAGCTACGCCGACGCCTTGTCGCTGTTGGGTGTGAAAGCGCTCGGTGATTGGATCTTGCGAGTGGCAGGGGCCGATGGCGACTTTGTCGCCTGAATTTTTGGCGTGTTGGATGTGCGCTCAGCGGCTTACTCGGCCGCTTGACGTTGGCGCAGCTGTGCGATCAAGGCCTTGCCCATGCGCATGCCGGGTGCTTCGATCCATGTCCAGGAGATCCAAGCCATCAATAGGCTCAGCAGCAATGCGCCGATTTGATTGGCCACGACGCCATGGCCAGGCAGCACATGGGCCAAGCTTTGCTGGATCGGAAACCCCCACAGGTACACGCCGTATGACAAGTCATGTCTGGGCTTCAGACGCAGCACCCAGGGGTGGGCGCTAAGGTAAAGCAGGGCATAGAAGCTCAGCGCATAGAACAAAATTTCGAAGTGCGGTGACTGCGCGAACAAGGCCGCGATAAGCCACAAGCCCAGTACCCCTGTGAGGGTGATGTCGATGCGGTTCTTGAAATAGGCCATGGCCACGCCGGTCGCAAAGCATGGTGCCAGCAGGTCTATTTCATGGTTGATGGGGCGCCAGGTGAACAGGTAGGCGTTGCCGCTGTAGGCGTCGAGCCAGATCAAGACCAACACCGCCACGGCCAGCAAGGGCAGGCGAAACAGGCCGAGAGCGAAGCAGCCTAGAAGCATTGAGTAAGCGCCTACTTCGTACGGGAGCGTCCACAGAGATCCATTCACGGCAGATTTGTAGGGGTTTTCGGCGAACAGGCCTGGGAGCCTGAAATTGCTCTCGAAAATCAAGTTGTCCCAAATGTAGGCCCAGGTTTGCGGGTGGCGCAGGTAAGCGCTCATGGCTTCAGTGGTGAACAGAGGCCCAATCACCAAGGCCGACACCAGTAGCACCCAAGCCAGCGCCGGCATGATGCGAAAAAACCGGGCGACCAAAAACTCAGACACCACCTGTTTGCTGAGCAAACTGTTGCCGACCACCAAGCCACTGATAAAAAAGAAAATCTTGACAGCAAAAGACCCTGTGTAGTCAAAGTGCAGCGCTTGGTACAAAAAATCGGTATGACCGGCTTGTGGATTCAGCGCATACGCGTGGCCATAAATCACCAGTGCCGCGGCGATCAACCTGAACAGGTCGAGATTATTGTGCTTGGGGTCCAGCAGTTTGGCGAGTTTCATGGGTAATGGTTTTGTCAGGGGCTTCAGCGCGCGCGTCGCGCCTTTTGGATCCAGGTGTGCACGGTGCGCAAGCCCGCAGTGAGCCGCCAGCTGAGCGATGCATACGTGGTCTGTAGTTCTGATTGGGCCAGTGAGAGCTCGTGGGTGAGTTGGTGCACGCTGGTGTGCCAGAGGGCTTCACGACTTTGCGCGAGTGCCATTTCAGCGCGCAGGTGTTGCAACTCTGCTTGCGCGGCGTT
>CAZPTM010000268.1:0-2191 GCA_964589665.1 uncultured Limnohabitans sp.
TGCTGCTGGAGTCGTTCCCGTATTACTTTCAGCCGCAAACAGGCGACATGCTGGCGTTGTTGCAGGCGGGCGCCATTGGTCAGGTGCGTTCGGTGCAGGCCTCGTTTGGTTTCACGCTCGCGCCCGAGGCGACGGGCAATATCCGCTTCAACCCCGATCTGGGAGGTGGCGCCTTGCTCGACGCAGGCAGCTACCCCTTGAGCTTGATCCGCCTTGTTATGGGGCAAGCGCCAGTGCGGGTGATGGCACAGTCCAGCTGGGCGGCCAGTGGGGTGGACATCTCCACCACGGCCACGCTGGAATATGCAGACGGGCGGCGAGCCCAACTCATGTGTGCCATGGACGTGGCCAATGTACGCAGAGCCACCATTTGCGGTACAGCGGGCACCCTGGAGACGGAATACCTTAACCACACGGCCGATGCGGTGGGGCAAAGCCCTTACGGCTATTTGCCCAGCCAGATGCGCGTACGCCGGGGCATTGCCAACACGCTGGCGTTTGAAGACATTCGCTCGCCTTCGGGTAGTGGGTTCCGGTTTGCGGCCGAGGCTTTTGCAAAGGTGGTTCGTGACAATGACCACGCCGCCATTGCGCGTGCCGCGCAGGCCAGTATCGACAATGCGGCCACGCTGCAAGCCTTGGCTCGCAGCGCAAGGTCTGGCGCTGTCGTCGAGCTGACTTGAACTTTGGGCATACTGCAAGGATTGGATAAAGCGAGTTTGCTGGAATGAACACCTCTGCAGCCACCGAATGGATTGAGAACCACACCTACGACGAGCTGGTCGTGGGGCAAAGCGCAAGCCACACCCGTACCCTGACCCAGGCCGATATTGCGGCCTTTGCGGCGGTGTCTGGCGACACCAACCCCGCGCATCTGGATCCGGAGTACGCAGACCAGACCTTGTTCCATGGCGTGATCGCGCATGGCATGTGGGGTGGGGCGCTGATTTCAGCGGTGTTGGGGACGCAGTTTCCGGGCCTGGGCACGATTTATCTGGAACAGGACCTGAAGTTTTTGCTGCCAGTGCGGGTGGGCGATACCCTGAATGTGCGCGTGACAGTGCTCTCCAAGCAGGACAAACAACATCTGGTCACGCTGGACTGTGCCGTGGTCAACCAGCATGGCAAGGATGTGATCCAGGGTCAAGCAGTGGTGATCGCGCCTGCACAGAAGATGCGGCGCCCCAAAATTCAGGCACCCTTGATTCAGCTGTTTGATCCACAGGCAAGGTTGCAAGCCTTGCTGCAAAAGGCCAAGGGACTCGAGCCTTTGCGCTGTGCTGTGGTGCACCCTTGCGATGCCGAATCCTTGGCTGGTGCACTGGATGCGGCGGCGCATGGGTTGATCATTCCCGTGTTGGTTGGCCCCGCTTACAAAATTCGCGCAATCTCCGAGCAAGCTGGTTTGGACATTGCCGGGGTAGAACTGGTTGATGTGCCGCACAGCCATGCAGCAGCCGAGAAAGCCGCAGAGATGGCCGCCCAGTGCGAAGTGCACATTCTCATGAAAGGCAGCCTGCATACCGATGAGTTGTTGCACGCCGTACTGCAGCAACCGCGCTTGCGCACGGGCAGGCGCATGTCGCATGTGTTCCGGTTTGATGTGCCCACCTATCCCAAGCCCTTGTGGGTGACGGATGCGGCGCTCAATATTGCACCGAGCTTGATGGACAAGGTCGATATTGTTCAAAACGCGATCGACTTCGTTCGGCAAATGGGAACGCCCCAGCCCAAGGTGGCGATTTTGTCTGCGGTGGAGACGGTGAATCCGGCCATTGCGTCCACACTGGATGCAGCGGCGCTTTGCAAGATGGCCGACCGAGGTCAGATTCGCGATGGCGTGCTCGACGGTCCTCTGGCGTTTGACAACGCCATTTCTGCGCAGGCCGCGCAGATCAAACACATCGTGTCCCCTGTGGCGGGTGATACAGATATTTTGCTGGTACCCGATCTGGAGTCGGGCAACCTGCTGGCCAAGCAGCTGGAGTATCTGGCCGGAGCCAGTGGCTCAGGTTTGGTGCTGGGCGCAGGCGTCCCGATTGCCCTGACCAGCCGGGCCGATGGGCTAGCGGCTCGCGTGTCCTCGGCTTTGCTGGCCTTGGTTGCCGGTCATGCGCAGCGTTGCAAATCGCAAGATTTGCAGCAGGCCCGCGAAAAATTCACCCAACCCTGAAGGACTCGCAGACCATGG
>CAZPTM010000269.1:0-2169 GCA_964589665.1 uncultured Limnohabitans sp.
CGATCTCCGTGATTGCCGAGCGAACGGGGCATGACCGCAAGACGGTTCGCAAATACATCCAACAGGGTTTGGTGCTGCCCAAGTACAAGCCCAGACCGCCCAAGGCAGTGTTGCTTGCGCCGTACCTGGAGTATTTGCGTGAACGCCTGCTGAGCTGGCCACAACTCACTGGTGCGCGCTTGCTGCGTGAAATCCGCGAGCAGGGCTACAAGGGCGGCAAGACTATCCTCAATGACTACTTGCGCCAGATCCGCCCGTCGCCGGTGCCGGGCTTTGAGGTTCGTTTTGAAACTCCGGCTGGCTTGCAGGCGCAGGTGGACTTTGCCGAATTCAAGGTGCGGTTTGCTGGCGATGTGCACGAGCGCAAGGTCTGGCTGTTTGCCATGGTGCTGGGCCACAGCCGCTACTTGTGGGCGCAGTTTGTGATGCACCAGGACCTGCCGACGGTGCTGCGCTGTCACATGGATGCGTTCGAGCACTTTGGCGGCGTGCCGCGGGAAATCCTGTACGACCGCATGAAGACGGCCGTTCTGGGCGAGCCCGAGCAGGACAAGGCGATCATCTACAACCCCAAGCTGCTGGCCTGTGGTTCACACTACGGCTTTGTACCTCGGGCTTGCAAGCCCTACCGGGCCAAAACCAAGGGCAAGGTGGAGCGGCCGTTTCGCTATATCCGGGCGGACTTCTTCATGGCTCGCCAGTTCACTGATTTGCAGGATATGAACCGGCAGTTGCGCCACTGGCTCGATACCGTGGCCAACGTGCGTGAGCACGCCACGACTTCTCGCATTGTGCTGGAGCATTTCCGAGAGGAGCAGCCCTGCCTGCAAAACTTGCCGGCAGGGCGCTTTGATGCTGTGCTTCGCGTGGAGCGGCGCGTGAACACCGAGGGCTGTGTCAGTGTTGGTGGCAATTACTACAGCGTGCCGGACGGCACCCGTCGCCGGGCACTGGAGGTGGAGACGACCGCCGATCAAGTGCGCATCCACGAAGACGGCCACCTCATTGCCGTGCATGCCGTGTTGTCTGGCCGCCGCCAGCGCTCCGTGCTCTCGGGGCACCGTCATAGCCCTAGGCGGTCTGCCATGTCCCCCGAGCGGCTAGGCGCCCGGATTCTGCCCGGACACGCAGTGGCCACGCGGTCGCTGGATGTCTACGAACAGATTGCCCGCCAGATTGGAGGTCTGTCATGAACGGCTCGACCACCGACCTGATTCGGCGTCACTTGGTGGGCCTGAAGATGCCCCGGGCACTAGAGGCATTGCAAACGACTCTCTCGCGTATCGAACAAGGCGAGCTCACAGCATTGGAAGCCATTGAGGTCCTGCTGGGTGAGGAGTACACCACGCGTGAGAGCCGCCGCATCAAAATGGCATTGCAGACGGCGCGGCTGACCACTGTCAAAAGCCTGTCGGGCTATGACTTCGGCTTCCAGCCCAGTCTGGACCGTAACCGGGTGATGGCCCTAGCCGAGTTGGACTTCATCGAGCGCAAGCAGTGCGTGCACTTTCTGGGGCCACCGGGCACGGGCAAGAGCCACCTGGCCATCGCGCTGGGACTAGAGGCGGTCAAGGCGGGTAAAAGCGTGTTCTTTGCCACGTTGGCTGAGCTGGTGGACTCCATGCGCAAGGCGGAGCGCGAAGGCAAATTGCGAGAGCGGGTGAAGTTCCTCAGTCGCTACAGCCTACTCATCGTCGATGAAATCGGTTATCTGCCGCTGGGATTAGGGGGCGGCAACCTGTTCTTCCAGTTGGTCAATGCCTGCTACGAGCGTAGCGCCATGATCATGACCAGCAACCGGGGATTTGGAGACTGGGCAGAGATCTTCGGTGATGCGGTGGTGGCAACTGCCTTGCTCGACCGGCTACTGCACCGCGCAGTGGTCGTGCCCATTGAGGGCAACTCCTACCGGTTGCGCGAACATGCAGCGTTGATTCCAGAGCGCATGCGAAGCCGTGGTTCACTGCTCGATCCAGCGGGTGCTCAGCCCGTCAAGAGGCGACCAGGCCGCCCGCCGAAGGAGGTGCGCGAATCCGACCTGGGCTGATCACCCAGCCATAAAAGGTGGGGAAATTTACTCCGGCCAAAGTGGGGAAAATTCAACCGGTGTTGACACCCGCTCCGAGGGCAACGAGAAGTCGACCTCCATGCCAATGGCTTCGCGGTTGA
>CAZPTM010000270.1:0-2160 GCA_964589665.1 uncultured Limnohabitans sp.
GAGGCAGGGCGTGCCACCCAGCTCGCGCACGGTCTTGGCCAGCACGATGGACCAGCGGCGCTGCACAGCGGCCGGGTCCATGCGGGCCAGGTCAAGGGCGGTGCGGATGCCCACTTGCTGCAGCTGGGCACTGAGCTGACGGCCCACGCCCCAGACTTCGCCCACCTCTGTGGCGGCCAGCAGGGCGGCGCGTTCGCCCTCGCTCATCGCGCCCAGGTGGCAGATTTGCGCCAGGTGCGCGGGGTAGCTGCCCGGTTTGCGCTCCGCGCTTTTGGCGATGGCGTTGGCCAGCTTGGCCAGGGTCTTGGTCGGGCCGATGCCGATGCACGTTGGGATGCCAATCCATTGGTGGATACGGGCGCGGATTGTGCGGGCGCGTTGCACCAGGTCACCGGGAATGCCCGCCAGGTCCACAAAGCACTCGTCGATGCTGTAGACCTCTTGGCGGTGGCCCAGGCCTGCGGCCAGGCTCATCATGCGGTCGCTCATGTCGCCGTACAGCGCAAAGTTGGCCGACAGGGCCACAAGCCCGGCTTCTTCCTCAAGGTGACGAATTTTGAAAAAAGGCGCCCCCATCTTGATGCCCAGCGCCTTGGCTTCGTCGCTGCGGGCAATGGCGCAACCGTCGTTGTTGGACAACACCACCACCGGGCGGTTTTTGAGGCGAGGCTGAAACACGCGCTCGCAGCTCGCGTAAAAGTTGTTGCCGTCCAAAAGCGCAATCATGTGCAGGCGACCTGGGCTACAGCGGCAGGATCTCGACGCTTTGGGTGAGGATAGGGCGCACCAGAATCTTGTAGCCGTCGGCGTCAAAGCCGGCCGCCACCGTGCTCAGTTGCTGCGCCGCTTCGGGCGTGGCGGCGCTGCCCAAATAGCACCAGTTGCGCACCACGTGAATCTGCGTGAGCGCCTCGTCGCGCTCGACCAGGCCAATCGCGCCCGCATACGGCCAGCACTCCACCCGCAGCCCCAGCAAGCTGCTGAACAGCCGCTCGCGGTGCGCCTGCGGGCTTTCGTCACCCCGGCACACCCCCGCGCACTGGCGAATGGCCGCCCTGAAACACGCCTTGCCCTTGGGCAACTTCTCCAGCCCCAGCGCGCCGTAGCACAGGCGGTGTTGGTCGGCCAGGCTGCGCAGCGCCTGCAGCGCCGCATGGCGGCTGGCAAACAGGCCATACAGCTCAGGCGCCGCCCCAAAGTCCATGTCTTTGGAATACACCACCTGGGGCACATCACCCTCCAGCTGCAAGCTGCACAGCTGGCGATTGCGGCGCAGCTTCTGGTTGAACAGCGGGTGCTGCTGCTTGATCATTTGCGCCTCCAGCAGCAAGGCGCCAATCTCGCCTGCGGTGCGGATGTGCGTGATGCGCTGGGTCTGGCGCAACATACGCGCCTCGTCGGGGTTGCGCAGATGCGAAAGCAGGCGGGCGCGAATGTTCACGCTCTTGCCGATGTACAGCGGCAAATCGCCCGAGTCGCCATGAAACACATACACCCCGGCACCCGTGGGCGCGTCCTCGATGGCGGCGCGCAAGTGCTGCGGGTAGGTGTAGACCCGGCTTTCTTCAAAGTCTTCGCGGCGACGGCGGGGCAGTTGCATGACGCTTCAGATGATGTGCTGATGAATGGTCGCCACCACCACGCCCCACACCTCCACGGTTTGCGCCTCCTTGGGCACGATGTCGGGGTAGGCCGGGTTTTCGGCTTTCAGGCGCATGGTGCTGCCGCGTTGGTGCAGGCGCTTGCAGGTGAAGTCGCCATCGACCACGGCGATGACAATGTGTCCGTGGCGCGGCTTGATGGCCTTGTCCACCAACACCACCGAGCCGTCCAGAATGCCCGCGTCCCGCATGCTGTCGCCCTGAATGCGCACATAAAACGTGGCTTGCGGGTGCTTGACCAGCTGGCTCATCAGCTCGATGCGCTCGACCTGGTGGTCTTCAGCCGGGGAGGGAAAGCCCGCCGCCACGCTCACACAGGCGGCTTGCAGCCAGACCGGGGCCACAGAGACCGGCACAGGCTGAAAGGGATGCAGAGGGGCAGGGTGCATGGTTTTGAAATACTGTTGTTTTGTACAGTATCATACATCCATCAGGACGATTGCAGTTGCCCTGATGGTTTCAGCTTCACCCCTTCGCCGCAAGGCAAGGGGTGTTTTTT
>CAZPTM010000271.1:0-2155 GCA_964589665.1 uncultured Limnohabitans sp.
ATTCAAGAGCTCTTAGCCCGCATCGATGTGGTCGATGTGGTGGGCAAGTACGTGCAGCTCAAGAAGGGCGGGGCCAACTTCATGGGCCTGTGCCCTTTCCATGGCGAAAAATCTCCCAGTTTTACCGTCAGCCCCAGCAAGCAGTTTTTCCATTGCTTTGGTTGCGGCAAGAACGGCAATGCCATCGGCTTCCTGATGGAACACACCGGCATGACCTTTGTCGAGGCTGTCAAAGACCTGGCCCAACAAGTGGGCATGCAAGTGCCCGACGAACAGCAATCGCCCGAAGACCGCGCCCGCGCCGCCGCCCAAAAAGCACGCCAGGACACCCTGACCGACATTCTGGAAAAAGCGGGCGAGTCCTGGCGCAAACACCTCAAGGACGCACCACGCGCCGTGGCCTACCTCAAGGGCCGAGGCCTGTCGGGCCAGATTGCCAAGCGCTTTGGCCTGGGCTACGCGCCAGACGGCTGGCGCAACCTGGCCAGCGTGTTCCCCAAATATGACGACCCCTTGCTGGCTGAAAGCGGCCTGGTCATTCAAGGCGATGACGACAAGCGCTACGACCGCTTTCGCGATCGCATCATGTTCCCCATCCGCAACGTCAAAGGCGAATGCATCGGCTTTGGCGGCCGCGTGCTGGGCGATGGCACGCCCAAATACCTGAACTCGCCCGAGACACCGGTGTTCCACAAAGGCCGTGAGCTGTACGGCTTGTTTGAAGCACGCGAAGCCCTGCACAGCGCCGGCTACGTGCTGGTGACGGAAGGCTATATGGATGTGGTGGCTCTGGCGCAATTGGGCTTTCCCAATGCCGTGGCCACACTGGGCACCGCCTGCACGCCCGACCATGTGCAAAAGCTGTTCAAGTTCACCGATGCGGTGGTCTTCAGTTTTGACGGCGACGCCGCCGGCCGACGCGCCGCACGCAAAGCCCTGGAAGGCGCCCTGCCCTATGCCACGGATACGCGCAGCATCAAATTTTTGTTCCTGCCTGCCGAGCATGACCCAGACAGTTACATCCGCGCCCATGGCCGCGAGGGCTTTGCCGAGCAAATCCGCCAGGCCGAACCCTTGTCACGCTTTCTGGTCGAAACCGCCAGCGCGGACTGCGACCTGCGCACCGCCGAGGGCCGTGCTCGCCTGTCCAGCCAGGCGCGCCCTTTGTGGGCCCTGTTGCCCGATGGTGCCCTCAAGCGCCAACTGCTGGCCGAACTGGCGCAGCACATTCAACTGCCCACCGAAGAGCTGGACAAACTCTGGCGCCAGCAACTGCAGCGCGATGGCGCATCTGCGCCGCAGGCCGCCCCGGAGCCTCATGCACAAGAGCACGCGGGCATGGAGGTGCAGCATTACACGACGCCCACACAAAGTTACCCCAGCGGCAAACCACGCAAGCCCTGGGGCAACAAGCCTTTCAGCAAACCGGCCACACCGTGGCGCCCCAGTGGCCCCAGAAGCCTGCCCGCCAGCCGCGCCGACCATGCCGCGCGATTGCTGTTGACCAATATGTCCCTGTGGGACGGCCTGGCCAGCGAAGACCAGGCCATGCTGTGCGCCCTGCCCGACCCGCATGGCCCCTTGTTTGCCTGGATGGAGTCGCAATTCCATGAGCACGGCCCCTTGGGCGTGTCCGCCTTGCTGGAATTGATGCAGGATCAGCCCTTTGCCGAGACGGCCCAAACTTGGGCACAGGCGGCCAGCCTGCCCGCCGATGTGTCCGAAGCCATCGTGCCCCAAGAAGCGCAGCAGGAGCTGCGTCGCCTGCTCAATTTGATGCACATAGACCGACTCAAACAGCTGGAAACCGAGGCACTGGAGCAAGCCCAGATTGCGCAAGACCCCGAGGCACTGGCACGTTGGCGCAGCCTGCACGAACGTCGCCGCGAACTGATGGCGCAGACCACCAGCATCGCCGCAAGTTAAGGTCGCTTATTTACCCACCAGATCGTTGAGCTTGCTGGCTTCAAAGGTTTCGTGGGTATGCGCTTCGCCCGGCACCTTCACTTTTTGGGCGCAGCCTAATTGCTCCAAGGCTTGCCACAGCAACGCGATCTGATGCTCTTGAGATGCAGCGTTGTTAATCAAGCCGCGCATGGCTTGCGACAGAGGATCGTCTTCCTGCGTAATGCCATAGGCATTGAACTTGGGCTGT
>CAZPTM010000272.1:0-2154 GCA_964589665.1 uncultured Limnohabitans sp.
CATGCCGGAATCAAAATCCGGTGCCTTAACCAACTTGGCGACTCCCCTACACAGGCTGACAGCACAAGGCTGCCCACCGATCAACTGTCGCTGGGTGCCCACCCCATAAGAGGATGAACATCCAAATTGCTGCATAACCGCGAAACCCAGTGGTCAGGCACTTGGCCGGGTTTTGCTTGTTCAGGGTGGTGCGCAAAAACTGCGCTTCCTGAGCCCGTCATTCTACCGTTCAAGCCGGCAGTTTTAAGCCATTCAAGCGCCTGATGCATCTCAGGGCATAAACGCTCCGCGACGGGTTGCAAGTCATTATGACCAAAGCCATAAGGGTTTGCAGCAAAGACAGAAATTGTAGCATGCTTTGTGTCGCGCTTCAATTGCGAGTCTGCAAAAATTTTTGCAGTTTCCAGGCCGGTGGATGGCTTGATGACCAAAAAACGTCCGGGTGGCAATTCGATAGGGGTGATGGACTCGCCAATACCTTCGACCCAGGCGTTGCGCCCATGGATAAAAAACGGTACATCGGCCCCCAGTTTCAGGCCCAGTTGGGCCAATTGGCCCGTGCTCAGGTTCAGGCCCCACAGTCGGTTGAGCGCCAGCAGGCAAGTGGCAGCATCAGAAGAGCCGCCGCCCATGCCGGCCTGCGCCGGGATGTGTTTTTCAACCGCAATGTGTGCACCCTGAGTGCAACCGGTGCTGGCCTGCAACAGTCGGGCGGCGCGGGTGATGAGGTCGTCTGCAGGCAGGGGAGTGTTGAGGTCCTGACGGGATATTTTCCCCTCAGGGCGAATCTCGAAATGCAGGGTATCCTGCCAGTCAATCAGCATGAACACGGACTGCAGCAAGTGATAACCATCGGCGCGTCTGCCGGTGATGTGCAAGAACAAATTGAGCTTGGCCGGTGCTGGCACATCAACAAGGGATTTCATGCCTGAATTATCACCAGTGCTTTAGCGGTCAAGTTGCAGCTTGAGTTGTGCGGCGGGCGCCGGGTTTTGGCGCTCGGCTCGTAGACGCCCCTGGCTGACCAGTTGCTCCAAATCGGCCTGCCAGCCGGCAGCACTTTGCGCATTACCTTGAAGCCACTGAAACAAGGCATCCAAGGGCAAGGGCGTGCCGGTCAGTCGTTCGGTCAACGCTTGTACTGAGCTGTCTTGCCAATGGTGTTCGCCCTGATCGAGCTGTGCAAAGCCGGGTTGCCAGCGCAAGCGGCCGAGCGATGTGCCCAAGGGCGACAGTAGCAGCAATTGACCTTCTTTATCCGAGCCCAGTAATTCAAAGGTGGCACTCAGGTTTTGGGGTGGGGTGCTGTCGATGTTGAGCGCCAGTCGCCCCGACCAGAAAGCAGGCGTCGTGGTCGAAGAGGCTTGTGGGCGCAGTGTTGGTGTGCTGCAGCCGGCCAGCGACACCACCCAGACCAGTAGCCAAAGGCGAAGCAAGCGCAGGTTCATGGCGTGTAGCCCAGGCGGATCATGGTCTGGCGTAGCGTGGTGTTGTCCGGGTTGAGCAACAGGCCTTCACGCCAGATGCGGCCTGCACGCTCCTTGTCACCAAGCACCCACAGCACTTCGCCCAGGTGCGCTGCAATTTCGGCATCGGGGCGCTGGGTGTAGGCCGTCTGCAGGATCTGCAAGGCGGGGTGCAGATGCCCCATGCGAAACTGAATCCAGCCCAGGCTGTCTTGAATGAAGGGATCTTTGGGTGCCAGTTGTACTGCCTTCTGGATCAGTTGCAGGGCTTCGGGCAGGCGCAAGCCACGATCGGCCAGGGAGTAGCCCAGCATGTTGTAGGGCTGGGGGTCTTGCGGCTGCAGCTTGATGAGCTGTCGAAGGAGTTGCTCCATTTCATCGTGGCGTTGCAACTCGTCAAACACAATCGCCATTTCGGACATCAGCTCGGGTTGCTCAGGCAGTTCCAGCATGGCCGCTTGCATGACGTTATAGGCCTGCTGTGGACGACGGTGCTCGCGCCACCAGCGAGACAGAGCCAGGGCTTTGTCCATGCTTTGTTGATCGTTTTGGGGTACGACTTGCTCAAGCAGTTGCTGCGCTTGTATCACCAAACCCTGCTTCATGAGGAGCGCTGCTCGCTGGCTTGCGATCTTGATGGGGTCGGCATTTGCTGGCATTTGTTGCAGCCAATCGTCGGCTTGCACCA
>CAZPTM010000273.1:0-2128 GCA_964589665.1 uncultured Limnohabitans sp.
GAGGGCAAATACTTGGCGGGCATGGGGTTGCTGTCGGCCGGGCCGCAGCGCCAGCCAGCAATAGCCTTGCCACCGTCGGTGCTGCCACTAAAAACAGCATCACCTGTCAGCAGCGGTGTGAGGGCAATGGCGTTGGCGCTGGCACTGGTGCTGCCGCGCAGGGCGTCGTGGTTGCCGGTGACGGTGATCACGCCATTGGCCGTCACGGTCACGCTGCTGACGTATTTGCTGCTTTGGCTTTCGCAGGCGCGGGGCAGGTCGGCAGAGATGTCAGCCTGCGAGGATGAGCTGACCATTTCGGTGACAGCGGTTTTGCAGCCATCGGCAGCCAGCACGATTTCAGCCACTTTGGCGCGAATGGTGAAGTCCTGGTAGGCCGGTAGGGCCAAAGCGCCCAAAATGCCGATGACGGCAATGACGACCATCAGCTCGATGAGGGTCAGGCCTTGTTGCTTGTTCATGTTGAAACTCCCTGGGAATGGGTGCGATATTAAGCGAGAAGCTAGTTGGTGGGTTTGCGTTGGCTCAGGTGTTGTCATTGGCGCTGCGGCCTTTGAGAACGGTGCCCAAGGCCAAAACCAGCAACGCCCCCAGAACGCCTGCCATGTAGTGCCACGACTTGTCTTGCGGCAGATAGTCCACCACGGCGGGGTCACTGTGGCTCATGGTGCCGGCAATCCAGCCCAGCAGCATTCCGCCGAGCGTGATGATGAAGGGAAAGCGGTCCATGAGTTTGAGTACCAGCTGGCTGCCCCAGACGATGATCGGAATGCTGACCAACAACCCAAAAATGACCAAGGCCAGTTGGTGCTCTTCGCCCGCGCCTTGTGCGGCGCCAGCAATGGCAATGACGTTGTCAATGGACATGACCAGGTCGGCCACGATGACTGTTTTGACAGCGCCCCAGAGCTTGTCGCTGCCTTCAATGTTGCCGTGCTCGTCTTCATCATCGGGAGCCAGCAGTTTGACGCCAATCCAGATCAGCAGGGCGCCGCCTACCAGCTTGAGGAAAGGCACTTGCAGTAGCGTGAGGGCGAACGCAATCAGGATCACGCGCAGCACGATAGCGCCTACGGTGCCCCACAAAATACCTTGAGTCCGCTGTGCTGCAGGAAGTTTGCGGCAGGCCAAGGCAATGACCACGGCATTGTCGCCACCCAACAGGATGTCGATCAAAATGATCTGGCCTACAGCGACCCAGAAATGCGTAGTCAGAAAGGCATCCACAAGCGGTACTCCACTTCAAAAAACACAAAGGCCGGAGCCTGGGAAGGCGTCCGGCCCGGGGATTGTGCCCTAAGGCACAAACAGCATCACTTGAGCTGGGCTTTGAGCAGTTTGCCCAGTTCGGAGGGGTTGCGTGTAACCACGAAACCGCACTCTTCCATGATGGCCAGCTTGGCGTCGGCCGTGTCGGCACCACCGGAGATCAGGGCACCTGCGTGGCCCATGCGCTTGCCGGGAGGGGCTGTGACGCCAGCGATGAAGCCGACCACGGGCTTCTTCATGTTGGCCTTGCACCACTGAGCTGCTTCGGCTTCGTCCGGACCACCGATTTCGCCGATCATGATCACGGCATCGGTGTCGGGGTCGTCGTTGAAGGCGCGCATCACGTCGATGTGCTTGAGGCCGTTGATCGGGTCGCCGCCGATGCCCACAGCGCTGGACTGGCCCAGGCCGACTTCGGTCAGCATGGCCACGGCTTCATAGGTCAGCGTGCCCGAACGGGACACGACGCCGATGCGGCCTTTGCGGTGGATGTGGCCGGGCATGATGCCGATCTTGATCTCGTCGGGCGTGATCAAGCCGGGGCAGTTGGGGCCCAGCAGCAGCGTGCGCTTGCCGCCAGCGGCTTCCTTGGCCTTCATCTTGTTGCGCACTTCGAGCATGTCCTTGACCGGGATGCCTTCGGTGATGCAGATCGCCAGGTCCAGGTCGGCTTCCACGGCTTCCCAGATGGCAGCGGCTGCGCCTGCTGGCGGCACGTAGATGACCGACACGGTGGCGCCGGTTTCCTTGGCAGCGTCCTTGACGGACGAGAAGATCGGCACGCCGAAGATGGACTCACCGGCTTTCTTGGGGTTCACGCCCGCGACAAAGCAGTTCTTGCCGTTCGCGTACTCAATGC
>CAZPTM010000274.1:0-2126 GCA_964589665.1 uncultured Limnohabitans sp.
CCGGGGCGGTTCCACAGGGTCAGGACGCCGCTGTCGATCTTGCCGATGACCTTCTCGGCGTTGGCGTGCTTGATCCAGACCAGTTGGTCGTCACGGCGGCGGGACAGGGTTAAGTCGCCTGCGTAGAACTTGGCGTGCTTTTGCAGGACGCTGTGCAGGGCGTTCAGGGCGATCACAGGGGCTGCAGCACGCTGCTGGTCGCGCTGAGCACGCTCGGCCTGACGTTGGGCATCGCTGTCGATGCAGCGCTGCACGGCGGCAAGCTGGTTTGCAGTCAGTGAACCGTATTGCTGGAGAGCCTGCAGCATGGAGGCGGCAAAGCCAAAAGTAGGAGCCTTAGCGACCATCCATGCGTAGGCTTCAGGCTGATCAGCCTTGAAAACCGACAGGTTAGCCTGCTGAACACGCTGCTGGCGCTCCACGCGCTTCTCACGGGCCTTGGCGCGTGCCTCAGGGCTGCTCTTGTAAGTCTTGTGGCCTGCGCCATTGCAAGCGAAGCAGCGCTGACCAAAACGACTGTGTCCATAGTACATGCCAGAGCCACCGCACTTGCCGCACTTCTGGCTGTAAATTTCGGGCGCGGGTTTTACTGTTGCGTAGCGTGGCTGTGAAGCTTCGAGCATTGCAAGGTCGTCATCGTTCTGGAAAATGTTCATGAGGCTCTCCTGTTAAACCTGCGTCAGTGCAGTGATACGGAGTCTAACACAGAGTTAGATTCTTGTGTCAACAGCTAGTGCATTTTGTTTTTATATTCGCCCGTGAAATTTTCATACTCCTTCTTAAGCATGTCTGTTTTGCGCATCGTTTCTCTCAGAATCACTTTCACGGTCTCTTGCTCATTAGCGCCATCCAAATAGATTGACATCAGGCACATGCTCATGATCGAAGTCACGATGTCGAGCACAACTTCAATGCAAACTTTTGTGTCGTGCTCGTGCATAAATTGCCCGAGCGTTTCCGCGACAGTTGGCCAGTGCTGCTCTACAAGCTTGCGCACCAAAGCGTCTGTTTCATCAATCATCATCACCTCCAGGGTAAGCAAGCACAAAGTAGGCAATCACTGGCACCAGCACAAACACGCCAATGCCAAATGTCGTTACGAGCCAATCGATAAGGTCAGCCATCATTTCACCAAATATTGAGCAATGCCATTGCCAAAGTAAATCAGCGCTGTCACGCCTAATGCGTAAGCAATCCACTGAGCCGCCTTGTATCGGATCATTGCGTAGGGAGTGCGGTTAAGCACTATCAAGTCATGGACCCAATCCTGGTCGCTGCTGTGATAGTTCTTAGTGGGCGCTGAGTAGCACGCGCTTACACCAAACTTGTACGGCCTCTTCACAACCGGCTTGAGCCGGCTGGTTTCAAACTTGCTGATCGGGCATGTGCCCAAGTGCCTGATGTATACCTGCTCCATCACACCACCTCCACTGCTGTTTCGGGGTCGAGGTCCCGCTGCCAAAGCAAGTCAGCGATTGCGTCCTCCGGCGTCTGGCCGTGGCCCATAGGCCAGCCCAGATCCCAGTCCTCTTCGGTTGCCGTGTAAAAGCCCTTCATTGGGCAGTCGATTACTACTTTCATTGATGTTCTCCTTAGAAACTTGGGTCGTAGTACTTTTCGCGCCGGCCAAGGAGCAAGCCATAGCCCTCGGATTTGACCAGCCGGTTTGTTTGTGGGTTCAGGCGATGCAACACCCACTGGCCTTTTTTGTTCTTGCGAAAAATGTGCTTCGAGGCTTCCGTATTCCTGGCGTATTCATACGTTTGCTGTTCGCAGTACCCGTTGTTATCTGTTCGCGTGTAGTCGTCTTCTTGGACTACCACATAACGCTTCTGCATGTTGACGTCCACGACCGTTGCTGGGCTGCGGTCAGTCCACATCAACAGCGTGGCAGGCATGCCCACATAGGGAGGCTCGCTGTCGGTGCGAGAGTACAAGTGATTGATAAGGCTTCCGGTTTGCATGATGTTCTCCTAGAAGGGGCCTGGGCCCCATGTTGTTTAATCCTTGATCTCAACCTCAAGACCTTTGAGAGCTAGCTCCAGGCCTATGGCTGCAACAACCGCTTGTCCCTGTAATTTACCGACGTACCGAGGGTCTTCGAGCATGGCCATGCTTGAATTTTC
>CAZPTM010000275.1:0-2125 GCA_964589665.1 uncultured Limnohabitans sp.
GAAAGTGGACGGCGGCTACAGCCTGTCGGGCGCCAAAATGTGGATCACCAACAGCCCGATCGCTGACGTGTTCGTGGTCTGGGCCAAGGACGACGGCGGCCAGATCCGCGGCTTCATCCTCGAAAAAGGCTGGAAAGGCCTCTCCGCCCCCGCCGTGCACGGCAAGGTGGGGCTGCGCGCCTCGATCACCGGCGAGATCGTCATGGACGAGGTGTTTGTGCCCGAAGAAAACGCCTTCCCCGAAGTGCGTGGTCTCAAAGGCCCCTTCACCTGCCTGAACAGCGCCCGCTACGGCATCGCCTGGGGCGCTTTAGGCGCGGCCGAAGACTGCTACCTGCGCGCCCGCCAGTACGTGCTGGACCGCCAGCAGTTCGGCCGCCCGCTGGCTGCCAACCAGCTGATCCAGAAAAAGCTGGCCGACATGCTGACCGAAATCAGCCTGGGCCTGCAGGGCTGCCTGCAACTGGGTCGCATGAAGGATGCGGGCACCGCCTCGGTCGAGCTCACCAGCATCCTCAAGCGCAACAGCTGCGGCAAGGCACTGGACGTCGCCCGCCTGGCGCGAGACATGATGGGCGGCAACGGCATCAGCGCCGAATACGGCGTGGCCCGCCACCTGGTCAACCTGGAGGTGGTCAACACCTACGAAGGCACGCATGATGTGCACGCCCTGATCCTGGGCCGAGCCATCACCGGCATTGCGGCTTTTGCCAACTAAAGTCCCTGGTCTTTACCTTTACATTACACAAACGCACATCCGCTCAGTGGCTGGACTGGTTAAACTAATAACCAGTCAGTCATTAAAATAGCGGCATGTGCGCCATCCTCAGTCCTAAACGCGAACGCAGAAAAGAAGCCCGCCCTGGCGAATTGCTGGAGGCGGCTTTGGATTTGTTTGTCGAAAAAGGCTACGCAGCCACCCGTGCCGAAGAGGTCGCAGCCCGCGCTGGCGTCTCCAAAGGAACACTGTTTTTGTACTTTGGCAGCAAGGAAGAGCTGTTCAAGGCCGTGGTGCGTGAAAACGTGGTGCGTCACCAGACCGAAGGTGCCGAAGAGGTCGCCCGTTTTGAAGGCCCATCGGGCCAGCTGCTGACCCACCTGATGCTCGAGTGGTGGCGACGCTACGGTGCAACCAAAGCCTCGGGCATTTCCAAGCTACTGATGAGTGAGGCCAGCAACTTTCCGGATTTGGCACGCTTTTTTCAGGAAGAAGTTGTCACCCCTGGGCACGCCATGATCCGCTCTGTACTGCAGCGCGGCATTGAGCGTGGCGAGTTCCGCGCCGTCAACGTGGACTTGACGATTCAATCCGTCATTGCCCCCCTGCTCTTTCTGGTCACCTGGAAACATTCCATGGCACCGTGCTGCCCCAACGAGCAGCGTATTGATCCTGAAACCTTCATTCAACACCATGCAGATTTATTGCTGCGTGGTCTTCGCCTTTGAACATCATGAAAAACAAACGCATCTGGATTTTGTCTGCCATCGCCCTGGCCGTTGTGATCGTTGGCGGAGCACGTATGGCCAGCAAACGCAAAGCCTCGGCACTTGCCACACCCTCCACGGCCAGCACGAGCGCCCGTATCGAGCTGGCCCAAAGCGATGTACTCACAGCCAACACCCGCAAGCTCACCTTGAGCCTGCCTATCTCAGGCACGGTGCAATCCACAGCCACCGCCATGATCAAGGCCAAGGTTGCGGGGGAGCTGCTCAAGGTTCATGTGCGCGAGGGCGATGTGGTGCGCGCAGGTCAAGTGCTGGCCGAAGTAGACCCTGCCGAATATCAGGCTCGTGTGCGCCAGGCCCAGCAACAAGCGGATGCAGCCATGGCCCAGGTCAGCATTACCCAGCGCCAGTACGACAACAACAACGCTTTGGTGCAACAAGGTTTCATCTCGTCCACCGCCCTCCAAAGTTCGTTGGCCAGCCTGCAAACTGCGCAAGCCAACCACGCCGCAGCATTGGCTGCGCTGGACATTGCCCGCAAGTCTTTGAACGATGCACGCCTGACCAGCCCGATTGCAGGTGTGGTTTCGCAACGTCTCATGCAACCCGGCGAACGCGTTGCGCCCGAGGCGCGCATCGTCGAAGTGGTCAACCTCAGCCACATGGAACTGCAAGCAGC
>CAZPTM010000276.1:0-2118 GCA_964589665.1 uncultured Limnohabitans sp.
TGGCAAAGCATGACAGAACGCATGTACGGCTTTGGCGGGATTAGGCACAAACCGGTCACCCGATACAAACACCACACCCGAAGTACCCAAGGACACGAAACCCTCACCAGCGTGAACCAGGCCCATGCCCACCGCACTGGCAGCGTTATCGCCAGCACCACCAGCGACGAGCACGCCCTCCGGCAGGCCCCAGCGCTCTGACAAGGCCTGCAGCAAGCTCGCACTTTTATCGCACCCCTCCACTAATCTGGGCATTTGGTCCAGGCGCATGCCTGTGGCCTTGAGCAGAACCTCAGACCATTGGCGTTGGCCCACATCCAGCCACAAGGTTCCAGAGGCATCGGACATGTCACTCACGGCTTGTCCTGTGAGCATCAAACGAAGCCAATCCTTGGGCAACAGTACGCATGCCACACGTGAAAAAATCTCAGGCTCGTGCTGTGCGACCCACATCAGTTTGGGGGCAGTAAAGCCTGGCATGGCCAAATTTCCGCTGATGTCAGCCAGCTCTGGCAAAGCCTGCGTGAGCTGCTCACACTGAGCACCACTGCGCCCATCGTTCCAGAGTATGGCTGGCCGAAGCACCTGGTGATCGGCATCCACCAGCACAGCTCCATGCATTTGCCCTGACAAGCCAATGGCCTGCACACGTGCCATAGCCACTGGATGGTTTTTTTTCAGTTGCTGCATAACACAATCGAGCGCAGCCCACCAGTCTGCTGGTGCCTGCTCAGACCACAAAGGGCGTGGATGACTCACCAACAAGGATGCATGTGCTGTGCCCAACACCTGGTGCTCATCATTGAGCAGCAATGCCTTGAGCTCCGAAGTGCCCAGATCCAGTCCTAAAAACACGGTCAAATTCCTGACGAAAGTTTCAGTGAAGCAGCTTTTACGCAGCACCTTTAAAGCGCGACATGGACTGACGCCGAAACTCGGTCGGCGTCATGCCCTTGATGTCCATGAAGCGGCGATTGAAGTTGGCCACATTGTTAAAGCCCACCTCATAGCAAATATTGGCCACCAGTTGATCCCCTTCCATCAACAGTTGGCAAGCGCGGTTGATGCGCAGGCGGTTCACGAAGTCTGTAAATGTGTTGCCGGTAGCTTTTTTGAAGTAACGGCTGAACTGACTTTCGCTCATGTCCATTCGATTGGCCATGTCTGAGGCCGAGATTTCTTCGGCCAGGTTACTCATGATGTTGTCGAGCATTTCCTCGATGCGGTTGAGCGAAGCATCGTCGTCATCGCTTTGCAGTTGAACACTGGAAAGCAGGCGGTAATCGGTGTGTGCTGCCAGCTCAGACAAAAAGGCATAAAACGCCGCCAAGCGC
This sequence comes from uncultured Limnohabitans sp., assembly GCA_964589665.1. GTDB lineage: Bacteria > Pseudomonadota > Gammaproteobacteria > Burkholderiales > Burkholderiaceae_C > Limnohabitans_A. The sequence goes on from CAZPTM010000276.1 coordinate 1,335, forward strand.
TGCATGCCTTGGGTATTTTTAACTTGCTCCCAATGCCAGCGTCCACGCTCACCAAATTCGAAAAATTCGATACCGTATTTAGCCCGCTCCAGCATGGGCAGCAGGCCACTCATTTCAGGAATCAACTTCGCGGAAGCCACTAAAGGCTCGTGCGGAAACTGAATGACCAAATCACGCTCTGCCACACCTTGTGGCGGTGCATCGGTCGAAACCCAGTTGTGGGGCAAGCGTGGCCCCGTCAGCACCAACTGTCCTGGATGAAACTGACCAATCCAGTCACCCACAAAAACTTTTCCCGTGGTCGACGTGATCAGATGCAGCTCGTATTCGTCGTGGTAATGCCAACGCGCCAGCGGTGTGGGGTAGCCATGCGACAGGCAACGCACGATGCCAAGCCCCTGGTTGTCTTCATAACCCAAAGCCGCGCTTCGGTTGTATTCCTGTTCGCGCTCGGGCTTTCCGCTGCGCGGTATGACTTCGTGCTTGGCAGGCATGGTGTGTGTTTTCGGTTGGATACAGAGGGATCAGGCCGCAGCAGTATGGCTGGAAACAAACTGTGCCACACGTGCACTGGCCTTGCGAACAGACGAAACCAAGCGCGCATCGTCAGCCATCTCGCCCCACAGGGGCTTGTCGGCGCAAAACGCGGCAACGGGATCAGCTGCTTCGCACATGGCATGCGCCACCGCTGGGTCCATGGCCTGGTCCTGGTAGGTGTAGCTGATTTGACCTGCATGCCAACGCTGCAAATAGGCCAGGAACAAGGCTGGCAGCATGGCCACGC
>CAZPTM010000277.1:0-2093 GCA_964589665.1 uncultured Limnohabitans sp.
GGGCATTTCGAGGCGCAAATTCAAGCGCTGCTGGCACGGCCGGATGCCACTGCGCAGTTGCAAAGCATTCCTGGACAGGTGTGGCTGGTGTGTGGCGCGCAAGACAGTTGGTCGCCTCCTGCGCAGCACGAAGCGATGGCTTCGTTGCTGACGCAGTCCACGCTGGAAGTGATTGAAGACGCTGGCCATATGGCCCCAATGGAGCGGCCGCAAGCTGTGGCTCAGGCGTTGTTGCGTTGGCTGCAGTCGCCTGCAATGGTTTGATTTTTAACCCCCCCTAAAAGGAGACAACGATGGTGTTCAAACAACGACTGGTACAAGCTGCTGCGGCAGCGCTGGTGCTCACGGGTGTGGCTTCGGCCCAAGCCCAGGAGGTGGTGCTCAAGGTGCACCACATGTGGCCCACGGTGGCCATGGGCCACAAGCGTGTGGTCGAGCCCTGGTGCGAAGCGATTGCCAAGGATTCGGGCAACAAGATGCGTTGCCAGATTCTGCCGGCCATGACCGGTGGCGGCTCGCCTGCGCAGTTGGTGGACCGCGTCAAGGACGGCGTGGACGATGTGGTGCTCACGCTGCCGGGCTACACCCCGGGTCGTTTTCCGATCATGGAAGCGTTTGAGCTGCCTTTCATGACCAACAATGCCGAGGTGGCTTCTGCTGCGGCCTGGGACTTCTACCAAAAGTACGCCACCAAGGAATTCACCAACACCAAGATCCTGGCGACCTGGGTGCATGACCCCGGTTTTGTGAGCACCTCCAGCAAGCCGATCCAGAAGATGGGCGATTTCCGTGGTCAGAAGATCCGTGCGGCCAGCCGCCAATCGTCCAAGCTGTTGGCTCGTCTTGGCGCCACGGCCGTGGGCATGCCGATTCCGGCGGTGGCGGACGCCATGACCAAGGGCACCATTGATGGGTACCTGACGGCATGGGAGATCATTCCTTCCTTCAAGCTGCAGGAAGTGAGCAAATACCACACCGAGATTGACGACTCGCGTCCTTCCATGTTCACGGCCGGCTTTGTGTTTGCCATGAACCAGGCCAAGTACGACAGCCTGCCGGCTGACCTGAAAAAGGTGATCGACAAGCACAGCGGTGGCGAGCTCTCGCGCACCATTGGTCGCTATTGGGACGAAGCCACGCCTGTGGGCCAGAAAGCGGCCAAGGACCGTGGCAACACCTTCATCAAGATCAGTGCCGAGGAGACCGATCGCTGGATCAAGGCTGCTGCACCTTTGCACGACGAGTGGGTGGCCGACATGGACAAGCGTGGCCTGCCTGGCAAGCAAATGCTGCAGGATGCGCGTGACCTGATCAAGAAGTACAGCAAGTAATCTGTTGTGCCTTTGTGGCCCCGCCCTGATGGCGGGGCCATTGTTTTGCAGGAGAGCGTGGATGCGTGAAGTGCTCAGGCGTTTAGGGCCCTTGTGTGCCGTGTTTGGTTCGGCGGGTGCTGTGGTGGCCTTGCTGGTGGCGGTGTTGATGGTGTCCAGTGTGGTCATGCGCGCCTTGTGGGATCAACCCATAGCGGGCGATGTGGAGTTGACGCAAATGGGCATTGCGCTGGGCATTTCCTTGTGCCTGCCCTATGCGCAGCTGCAACGTGCCAACATCATTGTGGATTTTTTTACCCAGAAGGCCTCGCCCGCTGTGCAAGGTGTGCTCGATGCGCTGGGGCAATTGTTTTTGGCGGTGGTGTATGCGCTGCTGGCCTGGCGCACGAGTGCGGGTGCGCTGTCGGTGCGTGAGGCGGGAGAGACAACCATGATCATCAGCTTGCCGATGTGGTGGGCCTATGCTTCGCTGGCGCCGGGTCTGGCGTTGGCAGCGGTGATCGCTACGCTGCAGGGGTTGACAGGTCTGCGTACGCGCGGTTTGCCGGAGGTTCAAGCATGACGACCATGGGTCCCCAGCTGGGTGTGATGATGTTTGTGGCCATGCTGGTGCTGATGGCGCTGCGTGTACCGATTGCAGCGGCCATGTTCGTGCCCGGTGTGGCAGGTTATTGGTTGTTGACGGATTCGATGAACACGATCAACTTCCTCAAGGGCAGCGCGGTGGCGCGTCTGACGGTGTATGAGTTGAGCGTGATTCCC
>CAZPTM010000278.1:0-2087 GCA_964589665.1 uncultured Limnohabitans sp.
AAAAATCAGCACCTTCAGGGCCTTTTGCGGGTCCACATCCTCAAACACCGGCGGGTTGGCCAGGCGCTGCACAAATTGCAGTTCCGGGGCCAAGTCTTGCACATGGCTGCGCAAAAAGTCCTCGCCCATTTCAGGGGCGTTCAGACACAGCATCACCCTGCCCTGCGCCACCAGCAACTCGGGCAGGCGGCGAATGACGCGGGCATAGTCCTTGTCCGCGACAAAACTGCCTTTCTGGAAACTGGGCGGGTCCACCACGATCAGCCCGTAAGGCCCCATGCGGCTGACCTTGCCCCAGGTCTTGAACAGGTCATGCGCCAGAAAGCGGGCACCACCCAGACCGTTGATACGGTGGTTTTGCTGCCCAATGGCCAGCGCGCCGGCAGCCATGTCCAGGTTGACGACTTCGGTGGCGCCACCTTGCAGCGCGGCTACGGAAAACGCGCAGGTGTAGGCAAACAGGTTCAGCACTTTCTGGCCCTGCGCCTGCTCACGCAGCCACTGGCGGCCAGCGGCCATGTCCAGAAACAGGCCGTGGTTTTGTCCGCGCAGCACATGCACGCGGTAACGCGCCGGCCCCTCGGCCACGATGTGTTCGTCAGGCACCTGCCCGGCCATCAGCCGGGTGTCGTGTCGACCAGGGCCACGCTCCTGGTAAACCCAGCACAGGTCATGGCCGGGGCTCAGCTGGTCGTGGCGTTGCTGCAAGGCCAGGCCGATAGCGTTAAGCGCCTCGTCCTGCAATGGCTTGAAGCTGGTCATGACCCAGACCGGGCCATACCAGTCCATGCTGAGGTGTTCGCAACCTGCAAAGCGCCCGCCCCGACCATGAAACACGCGCAGCGCCTGGCCTGCAGGCGCCTGGGCTTGGGCCAAGGCATCCAGAAGTGCTTGCACAGTCAGTAGCCCGCTGCGGCGCCGGGGCGACGTTTGGCAAACAAGCCGGCACGCTTTTTACCTTGGCTGGAAAAGCGCTCGCGCCGTGCCACTTTGGGGTCCACCCGCAAGTCGCGGTAAAGCTCCAGCCGGTCGCCCTCGCGCACCGCCTGCTTCCAGGTGCATTTGTGGTTCCACAGGCCGGGTGTCCAGCCTTGCCAGACACTGGCGGGCACATCGGCTGGCCACTGCGGCATCTGGCTTGCCATGAGCCAGGCTTGTTGCACGGTTGTGCCCGCAGGCACTTGCAGCGGCCACTCCAGCACCACACGCGGCGCTGGGCTGAAGCAAACCGTCAGGTTGAGCACTGCACTCATGCGGTGTACACCTGCTCGGCCCGCTTGATGAAGGCATCCACCAAGCTGGAGGCAATCTTGTCGAACACCGGCCCCACCACTGCCGATAGCGCAGCATTGGAAAAACCGTAATGCAAGTTGAGCTCCACCTTGCAGGCGCGTTGCGTTCCATCGCCAACAGGGCTGAAGGTCCAGCCACCGCTGAGGTTGGAAAACGGGCCATCAATAAGCTCCATCTGCACCTCGCGCCCGGGCACATGGGTGTTGCGGGTGGTGAAGGATTGTTTGAGCCCGGCCATCTTGATGCCCACTTCGGCAGTCATGCCCTGATCGGTGGTTTCCAGCACACGCGCATGGTCACACCAAGGCAAAAACTGCGGATAGGCGTCAACGTCGGTCACCAGCCTGAACATTTCTTCGGGGCTGAACCAGATCAAAACGGACTTGTGGATATTCTTCATACAATCGAGACTCAGGCTGAGATTGTAAATTTGACGGCCACCCCTACATTGAACGCATGGCCACTAAAAAAACTTCTTCTGCCAAATCTCCCGTCATCGCCGAGAACAAAAAGGCGGCGTTCAACTATTTCTTTGAAGAACGCCACGAGGCCGGCATGGTCCTCGAAGGCTGGGAAGTCAAGGCCATTCGCGACGGCAAGGTGCAGCTGACCGACGGTTATGTGGTCATCAAAAACGGCGAGATGTACATCATCGGCCTGCTGATCAACCCGCTCAAAACCGCCTCCACCCACGTCAACCCCGAGTCCGCCCGCATCCGCAAGCTGCTGCTGCACAAGGACGAAATCCGCCGCCTGATCGGCAAGGTCGAGCAAAAGGGCTACACCCTGGTGCC
>CAZPTM010000279.1:0-2070 GCA_964589665.1 uncultured Limnohabitans sp.
GCGAGTCGCTGGTGGACGGCATCAAGCGCGCCACCGACGTGATGATCGCTGGCAAGGTGGCCGTGGTCGCCGGCTACGGTGACGTGGGCAAGGGCAGCGCCCAGGCCCTGCGCGCCCTCTCTGCTCAGGTGTGGGTGACCGAGATCGACCCGATCAACGCCCTGCAAGCCGCGATGGAAGGCTATAAGGTCGTGACCATGGAATGGGCGGCTGACAAGGCCGACATCTTCGTGACCACCACTGGCAACAAAGACGTCATTACCTTCGAACACATGGCCGCCATGAAGGACCAGGCCATCGTTTGCAACATCGGGCACTTCGACAACGAAATCCAGGTGGCCAAGCTGGAAGAAAAGTGCAAATGGGAAGAGGTCAAGCCCCAAGTGGACCACGTCATCTTCCCTGATGGCAAAAAGATCATCCTGCTGGCCAAGGGCCGTCTGGTGAACCTGGGCTGCGGCACCGGCCACCCCAGCTTCGTGATGTCGTCTTCGTTTGCCAACCAGACGATCGCGCAGATCGAGCTGTTTGCGCACAAGGACGCCTACGACATCGGTAAGGTCTATGTGCTGCCCAAGCATCTGGACGAAAAAGTAGCGCGCTTGCACCTGAAAAAAGTTGGCGCCATGCTGACTGAATTGAGCGATGAACAGGCCGCCTACATTGGCGTGCCCAAGCAGGGCCCCTACAAGCCCGACACCTATCGCTATTGATGCAAAGTGTGTCATCGCGAACGGAGTGTGGCGATCTGCAGACTGCCACGCTGCGCTCGCAGTGACAGATGCTCGTTATGCGCATTGACCAACTCCTCGTCGAACGCGGCCTGGCCGCATCCCGCTCGCAGGCCCAGAGGCTGATTGCGGGCGGCGTGCGCTGGCTGCATGCCGATGGGGATTGGCGCAGCGTAGCCAAAAACCGCGACGAGGTGCCTGCGGACGCCGAGTTGCAGTTGCTCGACGATGCCGAGTCACGCTATGTGTCGCGCGGCGGCCTCAAACTCGAAGGCGCCTTGAGCGCCACGGGCGTGCAGGTCACGGGCCTGCGGTGCCTGGACGTGGGCCAGAGCACCGGCGGCTTCACCGATTGCCTGTTGCAGCAAGGCGCTGCGCAGGTGGTGGGCATCGATGTGGGGCATGCGCAGGTGCATCCGCGCATCCGGGCCGATGAACGGGTGGTCTGTATCGAGGGCGTCAATGCCCGCGAGCTGGTGCCAGGCGACGAACGCATTCCGGGCGCGAACGAGGGCTTTGACCTGCTGGTGGGCGATGTGTCGTTCATCTCGCTCACGCTGGTCTTGCCCGGTGTGGTGCCCCTGCTCAAGCCCAGCGGGCAGCTGCTGATGCTGGTCAAGCCGCAGTTCGAGCTGCAACCCGGTCAGGTGGGCAAGGGCGGCATTGTGCGCGATTCGGCGCTGTATGCTGTGGTCGAATCCCGTTTGCGAGAAGCGTGCGCCATGCTGGGTTTGCAGGTGCAGGCCTGGATGGACAGCCCGATTGTGGGCGGCGACGGCAACCGTGAATTTTTTGTGCAGGCTGTCAAACCTGCGTGACGAGAACAACAAGGAACAGCACCATGAAGCTGCCGGTGAGTTTTGAATTTTTCCCACCCAAGACGCCTGAAGGCGCCGACAAGCTGCGCGCCGTGCGTCAGCAGCTGTACGCGCTCAAGCCCGAGTTCTGCTCGGTGACCTATGGTGCGGGGGGCTCTACCCAAGAGGGCACCTTTGCCACCGTGAAAGACATCATTGCCGAAGGTGTGGCTGCAGCCTCGCACTTCTCGTGCATTGGTGCGACCAAAGATTCGGTGCGCAACCAGCTGGGCACGCTCAAGGCCATGGGGGTCAAACGCCTGGTGGCCTTGCGCGGCGATTTGCCCAGCGGCTACGGTGCGGGTGGCGAGTTCCAGTACGCCAGCGATCTGGTGGCCTTCATCCGGGCCGAGACGGGCGACGACTTCCACATCGAGGTGGCCGCCTACCCCGAGGTGCACCCGCAAGCGCGCTCGCCCGAAGCCGACCTGCAGGCCTTTGCCGCCAAGGTGCGCGCGGGCGCCAACTCGGCCATCACGCAG
>CAZPTM010000280.1:0-2064 GCA_964589665.1 uncultured Limnohabitans sp.
AGTATGCGCGTGGCATCGTGCACATCCAAACCATTGATCGCTTTGCTCACCAAAGGCTTGGCCAAAGGAAAGGCTTGCTCCGCAGCCCGATTAAGCGGCAGGCGCAATTCGTCTAAACGCTTGCTTTGCCCAAACATCTTCAATGTGGGCGCCGCTTTTTCAAGTAAATCGGGCAGAGGAATGCGAACTTTCTCGTTGTTTGTGAATCCTCCAGACACGCCCAACTGAGCGATCGCCTGTTCTGCGCCCCTGCGCAGACTTTCTTGTAAAGCAGCTGATGCATCAGCACCCGACAAGGCAGCTCGCGCTTGGTGTGCTGACGCCGCCGACAACAGGGCCAAAGCACTTTGAGTAAACTTTCTGCGATTCATTTCAAACTCCCATTCGATGCCATGATTACTTTGTTGTTGCGCCATGTTCGGCCGCTGTTATTGTGTGGCTTTCTTGTCAGCTCCCTTGGACTGAGTGGCTGCGCCCAACCTGAGATCGCGCCAAAGTCCACGTTTGTGCTGATCAATGGTGAGACATCGAACACCGATGCGCTGAAGGGCAAAGTGTTTCTGGTGAATTTTTGGGCCACCACCTGCACCAGTTGCGTGGCCGAGATGCCTGAACTTGCCAGCACGTATCAAAAATTCGCGAGCGAAGGTTTCGATCTCGTGGCAGTCGCCATGTCCTACGACCCGCCTGCTTATGTTGCGCGCTTTGCCCAGACGCGCCAGCTGCCCTTCAAGGTCGCGATCGATCATGACGGCGGCATCGCGAAGGCGTGGGACGAGGTGAGGCTCACACCGACAAGTTTTTTGGTGAACGCCAAAGGCGAGATCGTGAAGCGCTATGTGGGCGCACCTGATTTTGACGCGCTCCACGACCTGATTCGCGATTTACTGGCCCAGCGTGACACCAAGGTTTGATCCCGAGAAATCGGGCATCAGATGCGCGCGCCAGCCGCCGATGCCTTTTAAGCGCTTATCGACGCTCACTGCCTGAAGGCGTCATGACAGGCCTTACAGGATTTGCCAACAGCGCCAAAAGCAGCTTTGATCGTGGCCAAGTCGCCGCTTTGTGCGGCGCTGTCCAGCGCCGCGGCTTTTTCTTGTAGCGCTTGGGCATTTTGTTGAAATTTCTTGGTCTCCATCCAGATTTCTGGTTTCGCGTGCGATGACAAGCCATCGGTGCTCTCTGCAAACCCGATCCATGGCAACGCGCTCAGCATGCGAACCACCTGGGCATCCTGTTGAGCGAGTCCCGCATCGAACGCTTGTTTGCCCTGCACCATCGCGCCAATCCTGCCAAAGTGCACCTTCATCGCGGTGAATACGCCTTGGCGGTATTTCACCGCCTCTTCGTCATTTTTGAATTGAGCCCACGAGGGCTGCGCCAAGGTCGCGCCGATCAGCAAGGCTGCTGAGCATTTCAGAATGACTTTCATACGGTTCTCCGGTGTATCTGTGCCTTTGGAAGGCGCACAGTTTGCCTTTGTGGCATCCTAATGCAGTTGTCCAGAGACGAGAGGGGGCGCTGGTGAAAGTCGAGCGAGAGATTTGGGATTTGCCGCTGCGGGTGTTTCACTGGGGCTTGGTGCTTGCAGTGTTAGCAGCCGTGATCACCGCAAAGGTGGGCGGCAATGCGATGGCCTGGCACATGAGTATCGGGACATACATCATGGCACTACTTCTGTGGCGTGTGTTTTGGGGCATTTGGGGTTCTCACTGGTCGAGGTTCTCATCGTGGCCGATGTGCGGCGCGCTCATGCGGCACGCCCAGACATCACCGGCTAGCTGGCATGGCCACACGCCCTCTGGAGCATGGGCGAGTGCAGGCATGCTGATCTTGCTTACGATGCAAGTGACCACTGGGCTGCTCGCCGATGACGAAATCGCCACCGCTGGGCCATGGGCGGCGTATGTCAGCAGCGCGATATCGAGCGCAGCGACCGCATATCACCAAGGAATAGGACAATGGCTTTTGTTTGCCATGGTGGTGCTTCACCTCGGTGCGATCGCTTTCTACAGCTTCGTCAAGAAGCGTGCGCTGGTCGGCCCGATGTGGCATGGCCGTAAA
>CAZPTM010000281.1:0-2055 GCA_964589665.1 uncultured Limnohabitans sp.
ACGTGCCGACCATCGGCTTCGGCACCACTGACGGCGTAAAGATGGGCGACCGCACCGACCCCGTACAGGCCCTCACGCGCAAGCTGGCCGACGTGCAGCGCTTTGAGGGTGCCCTGCGCCAGTGCGTGCGCGTGCCTCTGCACCAGCACGAGTACGACGCCTACCTATCGCTGGCGTACAACATCGGCTCGGGCGCCTTTTGCGGCTCAACGCTGGTGCGCCGGCTTAACGCGGGCGACTACGTCGGGGCGTGCGCCGAGATTCTGCGCTGGGATCGATTCCAAGGCCAGCCGTTGCGAGGGCTCACGCTGCGCCGGCAGGCCGAGCACCGGCAGTGCTTGGGGGCGCCGTGATCCCGCTGCCGCAGACCCTGCTGGCATCGGCGCTGGTGGCGTCACTGGCGGCGAACGTGTGGCTGTTCGTCGGCCGCTCGGCCACAGAGCGCGACCTGGCCCGCGCAGAGTCTCGCCTGTCGGCAGAGCGTGCGGCGCGTGAGCGTGAGCGTGCCGACGCTGCCGTGGCGTTGGCAGAGGCCACCGAGCAGGCGCGACAGACCGAGGCGCAGTGGCGCGCTCGCCATCAGGAGGTACAGGCCCATGCACAGACCAAAGCCCGCGCTGCTGCCGCTGATGCTGCTCGCGCCCGTGATGCTATTGACGGCCTGCAACGGCGTGCCGAAGCCATTGCCGCCCAGTGCGCCAATCCCACCCGCGATACAGCCGGCCCAGACCCCTCCTTTGCCGGCAGAGGCCAGGCAGCCCCCGACCCCGGAGTTGTGCTCGCCCAGTTGCTCAGAGGGGTTACGCAAGCGGCTGCAGAGCTTGCTGCCGTAGCGGATGCCCGGGGAGTGGCCGGCACGGCATGTGAGCGGGCATATGAGGCTACGATGCCGGCCAAAGCGCAGCCAGCGCAGCCATAACTGCCACAGCGGCAATACACACGGTGGCCACGAACGCAAAAGAGCGATCTAACTCGTCAACTACGTCGTCAGCTCCGACATCGGTGGCGGCTTCTGCCGGCGCTGGTTGGGTGTCGTGCATTACCTCTGCTCCTTGACGCGCGCATCCCATGTGGCGCGCTGTGCGCGTAGCGTAGCATCTGCCGCCATCTCCGGCGCGGCTTGGCCAGACTCCACTTCAATCAGCTTCTCAATGTAGTGCTTGGCCTTGCGGAGGTCTTCTACGCCGCCTTTCTGCCGCCAACGTGAAACGTATTTGACGACGTTTCCTTCAAGATAGCCGAGGTTGTTGGCTATTACGTAGTCCCACACCTGAAGTGGTTTGTCTTTGTAGTGCCCGGGTCCGGTGTCGTTTGCGCTCATAGTCTGCTCCATCTGACGTTGTGTTGCTCTGGTTTCGGTGTGCGGTCCTTGAGCCGGTGCCGTGATTGCGTCTGCGTGGGCATAGTCATGCCGGCGCCTGCTGTTTCGCAAGACACAAACGTCTTGAAGCACAGCTTGCACATGCGCCTGCGCCAGATCTGCCCGTCAGCCGGTCTGCTTTCCAGCACTTGGCTCTTGCCGTCACGGGTGCAGTGGGGGCATTTCATGGGGTGCGGGCGCGGATGGCTTTGGCGCACCAGTTTGCGGCGTTCCAGACGGGCTCCTCGCACACCTTCGCGCATTCCTCGCGCTCGGCAGCGGCGACGAGGGCGGCGAAGCGTTCAAGCCACTCAGGAGTCGCGGATGCAACCCCAAATTGCGTCACGAACAGATCGCCGGCTTCGTGGGCCATGCGGATGATGTCGTCGCGGGTCATTTCCCCTCCTCCACCGCCTTGACACTGCCCTCTACGAGGGCTATGGCGGCGCGAGCTTGATCGCGTGTCGCGGTGTAATCCGCGCTGTTTTCAAGCATTGCTTTCAACGCCGCAAGAAGCGCATCACGCCGGGCACGAAGGCCATCGTTTTCCGCCTGAAGTTGAGCGTTAAATTCCATGCGTCGGTACTTCATCGGCATAGTTTTTAGGCGCTCGTTCTCCGCATGAAGGCGGCGCAGTTCTGCGGCGGCTATCGTCCGGCCTTCGCGCTCCAGTAGTTTCGCCATGCCAATGGCAA
>CAZPTM010000282.1:0-2048 GCA_964589665.1 uncultured Limnohabitans sp.
CCCTGTACCTGGCCGCCGCAGTGGTCGTGCTGATCTCGGTCTACCCGTTTCTGTATGCGGTCACCACCTCCTTCAAGAGCGGCGCAGCCTTGTTCGAGCCCACCTTGTGGCCGTCTTCCTGGTCGCTGATCAACTACATCTCGCTGTTCACCGTGGCTGAGCAGCCCTTTGGCCGACACATCTTCAACTCCATTCTGGTCTCGATGCTGGTGGTGGTGATCTCGTTGTTCATCGGCGTCACGGCCGCCTATGCGCTGGGCCGCATCCAGTTCCCGGGCCGCGGCCTGTTGCTGACGGCCGTGCTGTCGGTGTCGATGTTTCCGCAAGTGGCGGTACTGGCAGGCATGTTCGAGCTGATCCGCTTTCTGGGCATTTACAACAAGGCCTTGGGCCTGGTGCTGCCGTACATGATCTTCACCCTGCCCTTCACGGTGTGGGTGTTGACCACCTTCATGAAGCAGCTGCCCAAAGAGCTCGAAGAAGCCGCCATCATGGACGGCTGCAGCCCCTGGCGCATCATCAAGGACGTCTTCATGCCCCTGCTGTGGCCGGCGCTGGTGTCGACGGGCTTGCTGGCCTTCATCGCCGCTTGGAACGAATTTTTGTTCGCGTTGACCTTTGTGCTCGACAACAACGAGCGCACCGTGCCTGTGTCCATCTCGCTCATTTCGGGCGCCAGCAAATACGACATCCCCTGGGGCAACATCATGGCCGCTTCGGTCCTGGTGACGTTGCCGCTGATCGCGTTGGTCCTCATCTTCCAGAAAAAGATCGTCTCTGGCCTGACCGCCGGTGCGGTCAAAGGCTAATCCTCCCCAAAACACCATGACTTCCAAAGCACCCAACAACAACTGGTGGCGCGGCGGCGTGATCTACCAGATCTACCCGCGCTCATATCAAGACAGCAACGCCGACGGCATTGGCGACCTGCCCGGCATCACCGCCCGTTTGGAGCACATCGCTGCGCTGGGCGCTGACGGCATCTGGCTCTCGCCCTTCTTCAAAAGCCCCATGAAAGACTTCGGCTACGACGTCAGCGACTACTGCGACGTCGACCCGATGTTCGGCACGCTGGATGACTTCAAGGCCTTGATCGAGCGCGCCCACGGGCTGGGCTTGAAGGTCATGATCGACCAAGTCCTCTCGCACACCAGCGACCAACATCCTTGGTTTGCCGAAAGTCGCGCCAGTCGCGACAACCCCAAGGCGGATTGGTACGTGTGGGCCGACCCCAAAGATGACGGTAACCCGCCCAACAATTGGCTTTCCATTTTTGGTGGCAGCGCCTGGCAATGGGACACGCGTCGCTGCCAGTACTACCTGCACAACTTCCTCACCAGCCAACCGGACCTGAACTTTCACCACCCCGAGGTGCAGCAGGCCCTGCTCGACTCGGTCCAGTTCTGGCTGGAACTGGGCGTGGACGGCTACCGCCTGGACACCGCCAACTTTTACTTTCACGACCAGCAGTTGCGTGACAACCCACCGCGCGGCGAGCCGCGCCGCGACAACCCGGATCCTGCTGTTAACCCTTTCAACCCTTACGCTTGGCAGTGGCATCAATTCGACAAAAGTCGTCCTGAGAACCTGCCCTTTTTGCAAAAACTGCGTGCGCTGCTTGACCAGTACCCCGACACCACCATGGTCGGCGAAATCGGCGACGACGACGGCTTGGCCCGTGTGGCCGAATACACCAGCGGCGGCGACAAGCTGCACATGGCCTACTGCTTTGACCTGCTGGGTGAACCGCACAGCGCCCCTTTCTTGCAAGGTGTCTTGCAGCGTTTCACCGATGTGGTGGGTGACGGTTGGCCCTGCTGGGCTCTGTCCAACCACGACTGCACACGCTCGGCCACGCGCTGGGGCGGCCCCAAGCCCGACCCGCGACTGCTGCGCCTCGCTGCGGCCTTTCAGGTCAGTTTGCGCGGTACCGTCTGCCTCTATCAAGGCGAAGAACTCGGCCTGCCCGAAGCCAACGTGGCCTTCGAAGACTTGCAAGACCCCTACGGCATCACCATGTGGCCCGAATACAAAGGCCGCGATGGCTG
>CAZPTM010000283.1:0-2037 GCA_964589665.1 uncultured Limnohabitans sp.
ATCCATGACGCGCTTTGAATCGCGCCCGGCCAAGTCAGGCCAGTGGGAGTACTACTTTTACATCGACATCGCTGGCCACGTGAGCGAGCCGCATGTGGCGGCCGCACTCAAAGAGTTGCAGGGCCTGTGCGCTTTCTACAAAGTGCTGGGCTCCTATCCGGTGTCCGAGTAACAGCCCCATGAAATTTCAGCGTCTGGCTTTGATTGGCTGCGGCCTGATGGGCGGCTCGTTTGCGCTGGCCTTGCGGCAAGCCCAGGCAGTGGAGCACATCGTGGGTTTCAGCGCTTCCGACAAAACCCGCCAGCGTGCGCTCGAGCTGGGCGTGATCGACCAAATCGCCACCAGCGTCGCCGAAGCCGTGCAAGGCGCCGATCTGGTGCTGCTGGCGGTGCCCGTAGGCGCGATGCATGCCAGCTTTGAAGCCATGCGTGACGCGCTGACGCCCAACGCCTTGCTTATGGATGTGGGCTCGACCAAATGCGATGTGATTGCGGCCGCCCAGGCCACGCTGGGGGAGCGCTTGAGCTGCTTTGTGCCTGCACACCCGATTGCGGGCAAAGAAGTGGCAGGCATCGAGCATGCCGATGCGCAGCTCTACCAAGGTCGCCGCACCATCCTCACGCCCATGCCGCAGACCGGCATTCACCGTTCACAAGCAGCCCACGCGGTGTGGACGGCCGTGGGCAGCCAGGTCAGCACCATGACGCCCGAGGCACACGATGCCACGTACGCCGCCGTCAGCCACCTGCCACACCTGCTGGCGTTTGCAGCCGTCAATGCGCTCACGACCCAGGCGCAAGGCGCAGCATTTCTGGAAATGGCCGGACCAGGCTTCAGGGATTTTTCGCGCATTGCCGCAAGTGACCCCGCCGTGTGGCGCGACATCCTGAGCGCCAACCACGCCCAAGTGCTGGCGCAGGTCGCACACTTTCGTGAGGCCCTGGCGCTGTTTGAGCGAGCCATGCAACAAGGTGATGCTGCAGCACTGCAAGCCCTCATCGCTAACGCCAGCAGCACGCGTGCGGCCTGGACACTGCAAGCGGGCAATGCGTGTTCGCCTGCCTCAGAAAATTAATCATGTACGCCATTCCTTTCCTCGATCTGCCCCCGCTCACTGGCGCATCCGGCGCGGTGACTTTGCCTGGCTCCAAGAGCATTTCCAATCGTGTGCTGCTGCTGTCTGCCCTGTGCGAAGGCACGACGGTGGTTCACGACCTGCTGGACTCTGACGACACCCGCGTCATGCTCGTGGCGCTGCACCAACTGGGCTGCGGTGTGGATGTACAGGGCGCCACGGTCACCATTACCGGCCTGGGTGGCCGCGCTTGGCCGACCGAGGCGATTGAATTTTTCATGGGCAATGCGGGCACAGCCATGCGCCCGCTCACGGCGGCGCTGGCGGTGCACGGCGGCGACTTCACACTCAAAGGCGTGCAACGCATGCACGAGCGCCCGATTGGCGACCTGGTCGACGCCCTGCGCGAGCTGGGTTGCGCCATCGACTACCTGGGCAATGAAGGCTATCCACCTTTGCGCGTATGCCAGCCCGCGCTCAAGCTGGACAAACCCATTCCTGTGCGTGGCGATGTGTCCAGCCAGTTTCTGACAGCCCTGCTTATGGCCCTGCCGCTGGCGGCGCAAGACCGCGCCATCACCATCGAGGTGGTGGGCGAGTTGATTTCCAAGCCCTACATCGAGATCACGCTCAACCTGCTCGCGCGCTACGGCATTGCGGTGGAGCGCCAAGGGTGGGAACGATTTGTGATTCCCGCCGGCAGCCACTACAAGTCGCCCGGAAGCATTCACGTTGAGGCCGATGCGTCCTCGGCCAGCTACTTCATCGCGCTGGGCGCCATCGCCGAAGGCTCGGGCATCCGCGTGCAAGGTGTGGGCGCGGCCTCGATTCAGGGCGATATCCGCTTCGTCGAAGCGGCCCAGCTCATGGGCGCCCAGGTCACGAGTGGCCCCAACTGGCTGCACATCCGGCGCGGCGCCTGGCCGCTCAAGGGCATCACGCTCGACTGCAACCACATCCC
>CAZPTM010000284.1:0-2014 GCA_964589665.1 uncultured Limnohabitans sp.
ACCCACCGACAGCCTGGGTCGCGAAGGCTTTGCCAAGGGCATGAAGCTCTACTTTGAGCGCCACGACGGCCAGGCCGTGACCTGCGACGACTTTGCGCAAGCCATTGCCGACGCCAACCCAGGCACCGCGTTGGCACAAAACCTGCCGCAGTTCAAGCGCTGGTACAGCCAGGCCGGTACACCGCGCTTGCAGGCACGCGGTCAGTACAACGCGGCCGAGCGCTCCTACACACTGACGCTCAGCCAGAGCTGCCCGGCCACGCCTGAGCAGCCCGTCAAAGAACCATTTGTCATCCCCGTCACGCTGGGTTTGTTGACCACCGACGGCCGCGCCCTGCCCCTGCAGCTTGCCGGCAGTAACGACAGTGCCGAGCAATCCACACTGGTATTGACCGAGGCCAGCGCCAGCTGGACTTTTGTGAATGTGGACAGCGAGCCTGTGCCTTCGCTGCTGCGTGGCTTCAGTGCGCCGGTGCTGCTCGACGACGGTTTGAGCACGCAGGCCCTCATGAGCCTGCTGGCACATGACAGCGACGCCTTCAACCGCTGGGAAGCCGGACAACGCCTGATGATGCAGGCCGCACTGCAAGCCTTGCGCACGCAAGCAGATGCGTCTTCTGCCCAGCTGCTGCCCACCGCACTCATCGAAGCGTTGCGCACCGTCTTGCGCCACCCACAGCTGGATGCCGCGTTCAAAGAGCTGGCCCTGACGCTGCCGTCCGAAGCCTATATGGCAGACCAGTTGGATCGCGTTGACCCACAACGCGTGCATACCTTGCGCGAGGCCATGCGCCTGCAACTGGCACTGGCCTTGCATGCCGATTGGCAATGGGCACTGGACACCTATCGCAGCAACGGCGCTTACCAGCCCGACGCTTTGTCCAGCGGCCGCCGCGCCTTGAGTGGCCTGGCCATGACCATGCTATGCATCGCTGCGCAGACCCACGGGGACGACGTCAGCGTGGGCAAGATCTACCAGCAGTTCAAGGACGCCAGCAACATGACCGACCGCTTCAATGCGCTGTCGGCTCTGGTCATCAGCGGCCATGCACTGGCTCAACCTGCACTGGAGCATTTCCACGCCTTGTTCAAGGACGAAGCGCTGGTGATTGATAAATGGTTTGCCCTGCAAGCCAGCGCGCCAGACCGCAGCGGTGATGTGTTGCCTAAAGTGCGTCAACTCATGCAGCACCCCGACTTCAACCTGCGCAACCCTAACCGGGCACGCAGCCTGATCTTCAGCTACTGCAGCGCCAACCCAGCGGGCTTCCACCGCCAGGACGCCGCAGGCTATGTGTACTGGAGCGAGCAGGTGCTGGCCCTGGACGCCATCAACCCGCAAGTAGCCGCCAGACTGGCGCGCGCCATGGACCGCTGGGCCCGATTGGAACAACCCTACCGGGACGCCGCCAAAGTGGCCATCGAACGCGTCGCAGCCAAAACCGACTTGAGCAACGATGTACGCGAAGTGATCAGCCGCGCACTGGCAAGTGCCTGAGTTTTTGCAAGCCCCAAGGAACCCAAATGAGCAGCAAAGTTTCCCTCTCCCGCTACCTTGTGGAGCAGCAACGAAGCAAAGGCAACATCCCTGCCGAACTGCGTTTGCTGCTCGAAGTCGTGGCCCGCGCCTGCAAAGGCATCAGTCACGCCGTCAACAAAGGCGCTTTGGGCGGTGTGCTCGGTAGCGCCGAGAGCGAGAACGTGCAAGGTGAAATCCAGAAAAAACTGGACATCATTGCCAACGATGTGCTGATTGAAGCCAACGAATGGGGCGGTCACCTGGCGGCCATGGCCTCCGAAGAAATGGACCACATCCTGCCCGTGCCCAACCGCTATCCGCAAGGCGAATACCTGTTGCTGTTTGATCCTTTGGACGGCTCGTCCAACATCGACGTCAACGTCAGCATTGGCACCATCTTCAGTGTGCTCAAAAAACCCGCCGGCGGCTCGGCCGTCAGTGAACAAGACTTTTTGCAACCGGGCAATCAACAAGTGGCCGCAGGTTATTGTGTGT
>CAZPTM010000285.1:0-1952 GCA_964589665.1 uncultured Limnohabitans sp.
TACACGTAGCGGCCAATCTTGGTTGACGACAGCACAAAAGCCATCACCACAAAGAACAAGCCGGTGATGAGGGTGGGCATTGGGATGCCTAAAACATCACCGTAGCCCAGGAAGGGGAAGGGCTCGGGCAACCCGGCGTTGTCAAAGCCGCCCGTCAAATCAAACGCCAGGCCACGCCACAGCGTCAAGCCGCCCAGCGTGACGATGAAGGCTGGAATGCCTACAAATGCCACCAGATAGCCATTGAAAAAACCCACTGCGGCGCCAATGGCCAGCGCAACCATCATGGCGGCGTAAGGGTTCACGCCGAGCTTGACCATCATGTAGCCCGATACAGCGCCGGCCAGTGCTGTCAAAGCACCCACAGCAAGGTCCACACCACCGGTCAGAATGACAAAAGTCTGACCACCCGCGAGCAGTGCTATCACCGAAGCCTGAACCAGAATGTTGGACAGGTTGCCTGCTGTTAGAAAGTAGGGGGAGGCCACGCTCAGCAGCGCGCCCAGCACCAGCACAGCGACCAAGGCGCCATACCATTCCTGTCGGGTGATGGACTTCATAGATATTTTCTTTCGCTTAAACAATAGGTGCGAGCGCCGAGGCGCTCGCTAGATTGCTTCACTTCGTTCGCAATGACAACATCGTTGTCATTTTGAGACGAGGTGAAGGTTCAATCTGTTGCCGATCACTTGACCTTCATGAACTGGCCAACGCCGGAGTCCTTGGCGAACTGGTCCACGTTGGAAGGCAGCACCAGGAAGGAGCCGGTGTCGATGCGCTTGGAGACTTTCTGGCCCTTGGCAGCAGCGATGGCGGTTTCCACGCCCACTTGACCGATTTTGGCCAGCATTTGTGCAGCGTTGGCTTGTTGCCAGCCTTGCTTCATCATGTCCAGGCCACCGGGGGAGCCGTCAAAACCAGCGATCTTGATCGCACCAGGTTTTTTGCCAGCGGCCATCAGAGCAGCCTTGGCACCCAGAGCGCCGCCGTCCCATGCGCAGGCGATCACTTTGGCGCCAGCGTTGGAGCGCAGAGCAGCTTCCACACCGTTTTGGGCCATGGTCTGGTCCCAGGTGGTGGGCACGTCCACGATCTTGACGTTCTTGCGCACGGCGTTCAGGCCGTCATAGAAACCCTTGCGGCGTTCCTGGCCGGTGGACTGGCCTTGGTCGCCGGTCACGTAGATCACGGTGTCGCCGTCCTTGATTTGCTCAGCTGCCCACTTGCCTTGCACCATAGCCGCCTTGATGTTGTCGGTAGCAACGTAGGAGGTGATGTCAGCACCAGACACGCCGGTGTCCACAGCCACCACGGCGATGCCAGCCTTCAGGGCTTTGTTAACGGCAGGAGCGATGCCCTTGGAGTCCACGGGGGCGATGGCAATGGCGTTGACCTTGCGAGTGATCATGTCTTCCACGATGGCCAGCTGCTTGGACAGCTCGCCTTTTTCGGCAGCCAGTTCGATGAACTTGACGCCTGCAGCGCTGCCAGCTTTCTTGGCACCGCCGTTGATCAGAGTCCAGCCTTCGTTGGTGTTGCCGTTGGTGATGTAGGCCACCGTCACGTCAGCGGCAAAAGCCGAGGTGAACAAAGTAGCTGCAGCGGCGGCGATGGCCAGGCGGCCAAAAGTGCGTTTGGTGATCATGGGTTTATCTCCGTTGTGTTGAATGGATGTGGGCACAAAAAAACGCCTTTTTTTATGCCGCAAACGGATTAAACTGCAAAAACCGACTAAATAAACATAGTAGTTTTACTAATGTACTTTTGTCACGACATCCGCGATGCTTGCCCCCATTGCAATGAAAGAACCTCTCTGAGAGCACCACCATGTCCCAAACACCTGTTCTTGAAATCCAGAACCTGACCAAGCACTACGGCGGCGTCAAAGCCTTGACCGATGCGCAATTTCGCCTGATGCCCGGTGAGCACGCTGCCATCGTGGGCGACAACGG
>CAZPTM010000286.1:0-1949 GCA_964589665.1 uncultured Limnohabitans sp.
TCATGTTCACGGTCTTGCCCACACCGGCGCCACCGAAGAGACCCACCTTACCGCCTTTGGCGAAGGGGCAGACCAAGTCGATCACTTTGATACCGGTTTCGAGCAGCTCTTGCGAGGGCGACAGTTCGTCGTACGCAGGGGCTTTGCGGTGGATGGGGGCGGTCAGCGCCTGATCCACGGGACCACGTTCGTCGATGGGGTTACCCAGCACGTCCATGATGCGGCCCAGGGTGGCTTTACCCACGGGCACGGTGATGTTGGCGTTGGTGTTGTACACCTGCATGCCACGACGCAGACCGTCGGACGAGCCCAGCGCAATGGTACGGACGATGCCGTCACCCAGCTGCTGCTGCACTTCCAGGGTCAGGGCGCTGCCGTCCATTTTCAGGGCGTCGTACACCTTGGGCATCTGGTCACGCGGGAATTCGACGTCAACCACGGCGCCGATACATTGAACGATATTGCCTAGAACTTGAGCCATTTTGTTTGCTCCAATATTTGAATCTTGTGAATGCCGTTAAACAGCTGCCGCACCGGCAACGATCTCGGAGAGTTCCTTCGTGATCGCCGCTTGACGCGTCTTGTTGTAAACCAGCTTGAGTTCGGCAATCACATTGCCAGCGTTGTCGGTGGCAGCCTTCATGGCGACCATACGGGCCGATTGCTCGGAAGCCATGTTTTCGGCGACGGCCTGGTAGACCAGCGCTTCCACATAACGCACCAGCAGGTCGTCGATGACGGCCTGTGCATCGGGTTCGTAGATGTAGTCCCACGAATGTTGCGAGCCAGCTTGCTCTTGCATGTCGGCAGCCGACAGAGGCAACAGCTGCTCCACCACGGACTCCTGCTTCATGGTGTTGATGAATTTGGTGTACGAGAGGTACACGGCGTTCACTTCACCACGGGTGTAGGCGTCGAGCATCACCTTGACCGGACCAATCAAACGGTCCAGGTGGGGAGTATCACCCAACTGCGTCACATGCGAAACAACCTTGGCGCCCACACGACCGAGGAAACCATAGCCTTTGTTGCCAATGGCAACGGCTTCGGTTCCCATGCCCTGCGCTTGCAGGTCACGGATCTTGTTGGTCACGGCACGCAGTACGTTGGTGTTCATGCCACCGCACAGACCTTTGTCCGTGGTCACCACAATGAAGCCAGCGGTCTTGGACTCGTTGGACATCATGAAGGGATGCACGTACTCCGGGTTGGCCTTGCTCAGGTTGGCCGCCACATTACGGATTTTCTCGCTGTAGGGACGAGCAGCACGCATCCGGTCCTGCGCCTTGCGCATTTTGGATGCGGCCACCATTTCCATGGCTTTGGTGATCTTCTTGGTGTTTTCCACCGATTTGATCTTGCCGCGAATTTCCTTGCCTGCTGCCATAAGGGGCTCCTTGGTCAGTCAGGGGATCAGGCGAAGGTCTTCTTGAACGCTGCAATCGCAGTGTTCAGTTCAGCTTCAGCGTCCTTGTCCATGGCCTTGTCGGCTTCGAGCTTGGCCAGCAGGGCAGCGTGCTTGTCCTTGAGGTAGCCATGCAGGCCGGACTCAAAAGCCAGGACACGGTTGACAGCGATGTCGTCCATGTAGCCTTTGTTCACGGCGAACAGCGTGGCAGCCATCGTGCTGATGGACAGGGGGCTGTACTGAGCCTGCTTGAGCAGTTCGGTCACGCGGGCACCGCGGTCGAGCTGCTTGCGGGTGGCTTCGTCGAGGTCAGAGGCGAACTGCGCGAAAGCAGCCAGTTCACGGTACTGGGCCAAGTCGGTACGGATACCACCGGACAGGTTCTTCACCAGTTTGGTCTGCGCAGCACCACCGACGCGGGACACGGAGATACCGGCGTTGATAGCGGGGCGGATACCGGCGTTGAACAGGCTGGTTTCCAGGAAGATCTGGCCGTCGGTGATGGAGATCACGTTGGTCGGCACGAAAGCGGACACGTCGC
>CAZPTM010000287.1:0-345 GCA_964589665.1 uncultured Limnohabitans sp.
ACGGACTGGTTGGCAAGGTCGGGATGACCGAATACAAGTGCCCGATGCCCAAGACCCACCTGGAGTATTTGCGGCTTGAGCCAGGCAAGTGTCCAACGGCATACCGCTGGCAGGTACAAGGCCAGCTTTGGGTGGCCGAGCGAGAGTGGTGCGACTTCGTGTCATACAACCCAGATTTTCCAGAAAACGCCCAGCTCATCATTCGTCGGGTGATGCGCGACGAGAAGGCCATCAAAGAGCTGGAGATCGAAGTGGTCAAGTTCCTAGACGACATCGAGCGCGAGGTCGAGTTCATCAAGTCTTACAAGGATGCAGCATGAAAGGCCGCGACCTTCGAGACGCTGG
>CAZPTM010000287.1:355-1934 GCA_964589665.1 uncultured Limnohabitans sp.
CATTATTAGCCCCGTTGAACAAGCGGCTGAGTACGCATACGCAATGGCCGATGCCATGCTGAAAGCGAGGGAAGCATGAAAGGCCGCGACCTTCGAGACGCTGGCATCGCTCGCGTGTCCATTGGCCGCGAGGACTGGATTGCAAAGGCACGCAGCCTGGCCGTCAGCATCGCCAAGCGATCTGGCCAGGTGACCATCAACGACGTCCGGCAGTTCATCGACCTGCCTGATGACTTCCACCCCAACACCTGGGGCGCGGTTCTGAGGGGTGACGCCTTCGAGCCAGTCGGTTTCTGTCAAGCCACCCACCCATCGGCCCACGCTCGGGTCATCCGCATCTACAAACTGAAAGGGCAATCATGAAAGCACAAGGACTGGCACGCATCGGCAAGGACGCCGAGGTGCGATACACACCAGGCGGCACAGCTGTGGCCAACGTCTCGCTGGCGTTTACGTTCGGCAAGAAAGGCGACGACGGCAAGCGCCCGACGCAGTGGGTTGACGCCTCCCTCTGGGGCCAGCGTGCCGATGGCATGGCACCTTACCTGCTCAAGGGCAAGCAGATCGTGGCGTACCTCGAGGACGTGCACCTGCAGACCTACACCAAAGGCGACGGCACCACGAACACCAAGATGGTGGCACGCCTGGCCGATCTGGAATTTGTGTCGGATGGCTCAGACCACAAACCAACACAAAAGCCGCAAAATGAAGCACAATCGCGTCCGGCTCCAGCGCCGCAAGGTTCTGGGTTCGACGACATGGACGATGACATTCCTTTCTGATGGAGAAAACAATGAGCACACGCATCTACCTGGTCACCGACGTGGAGACCAACAAACACCGCCTGATTCGCGCAGGCAACCAAGCCCAGGCCATTCGGCACGCTGCCCAGACTCGATTCGACATCGAGGTGGCTGGCCAGGACGATCTGGTGAGCCTGCTGACCAGCGGCATTCCGGTCGAGCTGGCTGGCGCTAGTGCCACGGTTGACATGTTTGAAGAAGCGCAGGAGGCAGCATGAAACGCTACATCGGAACCAAACTGATCAACGCCAAGCCGATGACACGGCAGGCTTACAACGACTTCCGAGGCTGGACTTTGCCAGCCGACGAGAACGGTGCCGACGAGGGTTACCTGGTCGAATACGTGGATGGCGGCAAAGGCAACACCGACCATTACGCTGGTTACGTGAGCTGGTCGCCTGCCGACGTTTTTGACCGCGCTTACCGTCCATGCGAAGGCATGACGTTTGGCCAGGCAATCGAATCGCTGAAAGCTGGCCAGAAGGTCGCACGCAAAGGCTGGAACGGCAAAGGGATGTGGCTTGTTCTTGTGCCTGGCACGCCAGTGGTTCATCCAAAGCCAGACACGCCGTATGGGAAGGCTGGAATCGCTGAGTGCGAAATCCTGCCGCACATCGACATGTGGACGACAAACGCGCAAGGCCGTCGCGCCATGCTGCCTGGCTGGTTGGCCAGCCAAACCGACATGCTTTCTGAAGACTGGGAGATCGTGGAATGACCACCGGAAACAAACGCCAATACGTGACCGTCCGCCTGCCGGACGACATCATGGCCAA
>CAZPTM010000288.1:0-1428 GCA_964589665.1 uncultured Limnohabitans sp.
TCGCGCATGCAGGCGATCAGGGCCTGCACGCCTTCGATCGGCATCGCGTTGTAGATGCTGGCGCGCATGCCGCCGACCGATTTGTGGCCCTTGAGTTGCAGCAGGCCTGCGGCTTGCGTCGCTTTAAGGAAGGCTGAATTGCGCGGATGTGTGGGGTCCAGCAAGGGCTGGCCATCGTCACCGCGCAAAAAGAAAGGCACGTTCATCCGCGAGCGGCAGGCCTTGTCCACCGGGTTGGTGTAGAGCTGCGAGCTGTCAATGAAGTCGTACAGCAGCTGGGCCTTGGCACTATTGCGCTGTTCCATGGCGGCCACACCGCTCAATTGGCCTTCAGTTTGTGCCTTGAGCCACTGGAACACCAGGCCAGCCATGTAAATGCTGTAGGTGGGCGGCGTGTTGTACATGGAGCCGTTGTCGGCCAC
The DNA here is from genome assembly GCA_964589665.1 of uncultured Limnohabitans sp. Classification (GTDB taxonomy): domain Bacteria; phylum Pseudomonadota; class Gammaproteobacteria; order Burkholderiales; family Burkholderiaceae_C; genus Limnohabitans_A. The sequence continues at coordinate 423 of CAZPTM010000288.1, forward strand.
CAGTTGGTAGTCAAACGCGCTGGGGCAGGCTTTCAAGGCATGGCCCATCAGGTCTTCACGCACGATCACCAGCGTCAAGCCTGCGGGGCCCAAATTCTTTTGCGCACCACCAAATGCCAGGCCTACACGCGACCAGTCCACCGGGCGCGAGGCCACGTTGGACGAAAAATCGACCACGAGTGGCGCGTCGCAACCCAGCGCTTTCAGGTCAGGCAGTTCGTGGAACTCGACACCATGAATCGTTTCGTTACCGCAGATGTGTACGTAGGCGCTGTCGGCACCCAGCTGCCAAGTAGCAGGCGAGGGCAGCGTGGTAAAGCTGCTGGCTTGCGCGTTAGCAGCGATGCGGGCGTTGCCGTACTTGGCTGCTTCCTTGTGCGACTTCTGGCTCCAGCTGCCGGTCAGCACGAAATCCATCGCGCCGCCATGGCTCAGGTTGAGCGGCACGATGGCGTTTTCAGCCAGGCCTCCACCTTGCATGAACAGGATGCGGAAGTTGGCGGGTACCGCCAGCAGCTCGCGCAAATCAGTCTCGGCCTGCTCGTAGATGCTGATGAACTCCTTGCCGCGGTGGCTCATCTCCATCACGCCCATGCCCGAGCCACGCCAGTCCAGCATTTCGCTGGCGGCTTGCTGCAAAACCGCTTCGGGCATGGTGGCCGGGCCGGCCGAGAAGTTGAACGGGCGCGTCATTCCGTGGCCTCGGCCTCTCCGTTGTCATTGCCCTCGGCTTCGCTGCCTTCGGCCGATTCGTTGGCGTCGTTTTCGACGATGCGCTGCAGGCCCGAGAGCTTGGCGCCTTCGTCCAGGTTGATCAGCGTCACGCCTTGGGTGGCTCGGCCCAGTTCGCGAATTTCGGCCACACGGGTACGCACCAGCACACCGGTGTCGGTGATCAGCATGATGTCATCATCGGTATGCACCAGCGTGGCAGCCACAACCTTGCCGTTGCGTTCGCTTTGCTGGATAGCGATCATGCCCTTGGTGCCACGGCCGTGGCGGGTGT
>CAZPTM010000288.1:1438-1928 GCA_964589665.1 uncultured Limnohabitans sp.
TTGGTGCGTTTGCCGTAACCGTTTTCGGTGGCCGTGAGCACGCTGGTGCGTGTGGCGCCTTCTTCGGCCGGGGCAGCGGGGTCTTCCTGCTCGGCTACCAGCAGGGCGATCACGCTCTGGCCCTCTTCGATCATCATGCCGCGCACACCACGGGCGCTGCGGCCCAGCGGTCGCACATCGTTCTCGTCAAAGCGCACCGCTTTGCCGCCGTCGCTGAACAACATCACATCGTGCTTGCCGTCTGTGAGGGCTGCACCAATCAGGTAGTCGCCCTCGTCCAGGTTGACGGCAATGATGCCGCCCTTGCGCGGATTGCTGAATTCGTCCAGCGAGGTCTTCTTGACCGTACCCATGGAGGTGGCCATGAACACAAACTGGTTGTCAGGGAAGCTGCGTGCTTCGCCGGTCAGCGGCAGCACCACATTGATCTTCTCGCCCTCGGCCAGCGGGAACATGTTGACGATGGGGCGGCCACGCGAGCCGCGCGAAC
>CAZPTM010000289.1:0-1924 GCA_964589665.1 uncultured Limnohabitans sp.
TCAGCTCCGTGTTTGTGCCGTTGTACGGCGTGATTCTGGGTCGTTTGGCCTGCAGTTCCTGCACCGCCGACACCTCGAGTAAAACCATCGACTGGAGCGCCGCAGCCCTGTGGCTGCTGGGTGTGGTCTGCTTCCATAGCGTGGCAAAGTGGGCCCCTCAACTGGGCTCCGCACTGCCCACACTGACGCTGACTTTTACGTTGGCCTGGTTGACGCGCACACGTCACCGCTGAAGTTAAACTGTCCAATAAAAAAGCCCGCTGCATGGTGCAAGCGGGCTTTTTTGTGAGCTCTGAAAGATCAAGGCCGCTGCATCTCGCAGTTGGTGGGCATGCTCACCTGCTCGGGCGACAGACGCTTGATGATCTTGAAGCCGTAGTCGGTGCCTTCCACACCAAAGGGGACACCAGGCTCACCCTTGCGCTGCATGACGGCCACCATCAAAGGTTGTTGAAACTGGTGATCCTGCTCACGCATGAAACCAGTTTGACCTGCAAGACTGATCTGCGCATTTTCAAGGGCCTTGCCGACAGCCACCGCATCGGTGGTGCCCGCCTTGTCAATGGCACTGGCCAAGGCCTGAATCATCATGTTCATGCGCAGGTGGGCGTAGTCTTGTGCCGGATCGGGGAAGCGCTTGAGAAAGCGCTTGTAAAACGTTTGACTTTCAGTCCCCGGCGCGTTGGGCATCCACTCAGCCACCGCCACCACACGGCCTACGCCGGCTTCGCCAATGGCCGCAGGCACACCAAGGGCGTTGCCGTAGAAGGTGTAGAACTTGCCGTTGTAGCCGGCATCGCGCGCTGCTTTGATCAACAAGGTCAGGTCATTACCCCAGTTACCAGTGATCACCGCTTGTGCGCCGCTGGCCTTGATCTTGGAGATGTAGGGCAGAAAGTCCTTGATCTTGCCGATGGGATGCAAATCTTCACCCACTACCTGGACATCGCTGCGCTTGGACTGCAGCTGGCGGCGCGCCTCGCCCACCACCGCACGGCCAAAGCTGTAGTCCTGACCGATCAGGTAGACCGAGCGCACCTCTTGATCCGCACGCAGCACCTCCATCAGCGCGGTCATGCGCATATCAGCGTGCGCATCAAAACGAAAGTGCCAGAAACTGCAGCGGTCATTGGTCAAGGACGGTTCAACCGCAGCGTAGTTCAAAAACAAGACACGACGCTGCGGGTCACGTTTGTTGTGCTTGTTGATGGCCTCGATCAGTGCCGTAGCTGTGGCACTGGAGTTGCCTTGCAAGATGTATGAGGCGCCATCCTGCACAGCCGCTTGCAGGGCAGTCAAGGCAGCCTCGTTGTTACTTTTGCTGTCGTACTGCAACAGCGCCAGCGGTCGCTTGCCTTGCGCGGTGCTCACGCCACCACGTGCATTGACCTCTTCAATGGCCATCGTCAGGTTGCGCACCACAGCGGCGCCGGTGTTGCCAAAGGGGCCGCTCAAACCTTCAATCAGGGCCAGCTTTATGGGCTGCGCAGCCCACGAATACAAGGCTGTAAAGCCCATGAGAACCATGCATACAAAGCGCGTCAGCATGCGCGCGGTAGCGATACGAGGCATGTTCTTTTCCTATGAAATATAGATTCAAAAACAGGGACAAAACCCTTGCGAAGGCGCGCAGTTTAACGGCTAGCGCTGACGCGAATTGCAAGCCCTTGAATCAGGCAGCCTGATGCAGCGGCCAACGGGGTTTGACATCAAAAGCGTAATCGCGCACAGGCTGCGCCATGCCAGCTTGCACACGCATGGCCGCGGCCATGGCGATCATGGCGCCGTTGTCGGTACACAAATGCAGCTCCGGGTAATGCACGCGCACGCCCCGTTTGCCGCAAGCTTCGTTCAATTGTTCGCGCAAGCGGTGGTTGGCACCCACACCACCAGCCACCACCAAACGCTGCAAGCCGGTGTGCTC
>CAZPTM010000290.1:0-1921 GCA_964589665.1 uncultured Limnohabitans sp.
GCGCGAGCTTGCGCGCTGTTGGTGTTGAGGATGACGGTGATCAGGCGCATGTCATTGCGCTTGGAAGAGGTGACCAGGCAGTAGCCAGCTTCGGAGGTGTGGCCGGTTTTGAGACCGTCCACGGTGGGGTCGGTATACAGCAGGGCGTTGCGGTTGCCTTGCTTGATGCCGTTGAATTTGAAATCGCGCTCGGCGTAGATCGAGTAATACTTGGAGCTGTCGTGAATGATGGCGCGAGCCAGGATAGCCAGATCGCGTGCAGAGGATTTATGTGCCGGATCGGGCAGGCCTGTCGGGTTGGCAAACTCGGTGCGCGTCATGCCCAGGCGCTTGGCCTCTTCATTCATCAGCTTTGCAAAGCCGGCTTCAGAGCCTGCCATGTGTTCGGCAATGGCTTTGGAGGCGTCGTTGCCGGACTGGATGATGATGCCGCGCAAAATGTCGATCACGGTGGCCTGGCTATTGAGAGGCAGGTACATGCACGATTCGCTGCTGGAGCCGCGGCACCATGCGTTTTCGCTGACGGTGACCAGGTCGGTTTCCTTGAGCTTGCCGGAGGTGAGCGATTGCTCGACCAGGTAGCTGGTCATCATCTTGGTGAGCGATGCGGGTGGCAAGGGCTCGTCCGCGTTGGCAGCGGCCAAAATTTCGCCCGAGTCGTAGTCCATCAGCAGCCATGCCTTGGCGGGCAGTGCAGGTGGGTTGGCGGCCAAGGCAGTTTCTGCTGCCAAAGCGGGCATGGCATTTGGTTTGACGGCGACTTTTTTATGAGCCGCGGGTTTGGCCGCCTGTCGTTTGGCTGCAAAGGCGGTCGAGTGGGGTGCCAGGGTGCCCATGGTGAGGGCGAGCAAGAGGGGGAGGGTGAAGAAAGATTTGATCTGCATGGTTTGAACTGCTTGAATCCGTATTGTCTCGGATTTCAAGCCTCGTCTGCAGATCGGTCGCCGTGGGCTAAGCGTTTGTTTTGCGAAGATGCTGCACCACCAAGACGGCCAGCGACAAAATGACCACGATGCCACCAATGTCGCCGAGCATCATGGCCCAGACAGAGGTGTTGAAAAGGCTGCCCTCAATCTGTCCCGCAGCGTAACGAAAGCTTCGGTCGCCAAGGCTGGATGTGAGCGAGGTGGTGACCGCAATCAAGGCGATGTGCGAGCCCTTGAGAGACAAGAGCATGTCATCGATGCGCAATTGGCGCTTAAGGATTTGGTAGGTCAAGAAAGGCACCCCTGCCCAGACAATTTGTGCCAGCAGGGCATACACAAATCCATGATCACCCCAGACAAAGCGGCTCAAAAGTATCGATGTCAAAAACACGCCGCCAATACCCCAGGCGCCACCCACCACAATGGACAACATTTTGATGCCGGCAGGAATGAACAGAAGGCTGACGCCTTGGACAAAGTCAAGGTTGCCCAGCCAGTGAAATTGGAACCAGAAAGCGACGTAGTACCCAACCGCAAAAATGGCGGCCAGTGCAAGATTCTGGAAGTAAGAAAAACGGGTGGGCATAGGTTTTTCGTGAGGTGTTTGGATTATCCATTGAAATTTATTGACTCGGAGCAATCCACGTTTGGGCAAGCTGGGTTAGGCTTTGAACTTGAACATATTAAATTGGCTGCGCCATGAATACCCCCATCTCTCCTGATCTGCTTTCTCCCCAAGCATTGCCTGCCCAACCTATTTCTGCGGACGTCCTCAGGGAGAAGTACCTCAAGAATGGTGAGACCACGGTTGAACAGCTCTATGACCGCGTAGCGCGTGCCTTGGCTAGCATCGAAAAGCCCGAGCTGCAGGTTGAACTCGAGCAGAAATTTCGTCGCAACATGGACGCTGGCGCCATAGGGGCTGGCCGCATCATGAGCGCAGCGGGCGCAGGCATTCAAGCCACCCTCATCAACTGTTTTGTGCAGCCGGTGGG
>CAZPTM010000291.1:0-1912 GCA_964589665.1 uncultured Limnohabitans sp.
GCTCGAACGTGGCCACCTCGGCGTCATGGATCTTGCCGAGGTTGTGGTCCATGCGCACCACATCCAGCCATTCGGCATCGGGCGTGACCATGCGCCAGCTGGCCAGGTTGTCCAGGGCCGTGCCCCAGAGCACGGCTTTCTTGCCGCCCGCGTTCATGGCGATGTTGCCGCCAATGCAGCTGGCTTCGGCCGAGGTCGGGTCCACCGCAAACACAAAGCCGCCGCGCTCGGCCGCATCGGCCACGCGCTGGGTCACCACACCGGCTTCGGTGTAAATGGTCGGCACTTTGTGGTCAATGCCGGGCAGGTCGATGTGCTCAACCTCGGTCATGGCTTCAAGCTTTTCGGTGTTGATGACCACACTCTTCCAGGTCAACGGCACCGCTCCGCCGGTGTAGCCCGTTCCACCGCCACGCGGGACAATGGTCAGTCCCAGCTCGATGCAGCCCTTGACCAGATGCGCCATTTCGGCTTCGCTGTCGGGTGTGAGCACCACAAAGGGGTATTCGACGCGCCAGTCGGTGGCGTCGGTCACATGGCTCACGCGCGAGAGGCCATCAAATTTGATGTTGTCTTTGGCCGTCAGGCGACCCAGCGTTTTGAACACCCGCTTGCGCAGCTGCGCCCAGGCAGCAAAGCGTTCATCAAAGGCATCCACAGCTTTGGAAGCCAGTTGCAACAATTCACCCACCAAAGCATCACGCTGAGCATCAGTCTCGGGGGTGCGGCGTTTTTCAACCTCGGCCAGGCGGTGACGCAGCGCCTCCACCAGCAAGTCGCGGCGACTGGGGTTGTCCAGCAGGTCGTCTTGCAAATAGGGGTTACGTTCGACCACCCAAATATCACCCAGCACCTCGTAGAGCATGCGGGCAGAGCGGCCAGTACGGCGCTCCTGGCGCAATTGATCGAGCAAAGACCAGGCACGCTCGCCCAAAAGGCGACGCACGATTTCGCGGTCAGAAAAGCTGGTGTAGTTGTACGGAATCTCGCGCAGACGGGGGACTTGTGCGTCGTCGTGCAGGAGGTGCTGTAGTGTGGCTGGTGCGTTCATTGTTTAGGTGGGGAGGTGCGGCTGGCCCATCTGGCCTGTACCCGGCTCCCATTGGGAGCCAATGTTACCGCAGTGCAGCAATTGCACCCCTGACAGCGACCTATGCCCACACCACGCGCGGTGCCAAAGCCCGGCGGGCCCTCAGCGTTGCCGCCAGGCCCGGTGCATCACCCACTCGGCAGTGGTCCACACCAGCAACCAACTGGCGTACAGCACCATGCTGCCGTCTTCACCGGTCAGCGCCAGCGCCACCACCCACACCAGCACACCCAAGACGACATGCACCAGGGTGCGGCGCAACACGCCCACAGGCGCACGGCCCAAAACCCAACGCCCCAGCCAGGGCATGAACACGGCCATGCACACGATGGGCAGCAAGCCATTGAGCAGGTGCAGCAACAGTAACCAGGCCGTCACAACAGGTTCCTTGAACGATTTGCACGCATTGTGCCCGGCTTTGATCCAGTTTTTTATAATGCGACACACCATGGCAGTCTGGACACTCGGTTTGAACCACACCACTGCCCCGCTCGATTTGCGGGGGCGGTTTGCTTTTGCCGTGGATCAACTGGCCCCGACCTTGCACCGCCTGCGCCATGACCTGGCCGACAAAACCGACCAGAGCACCGAGGCGGCCATTCTTTCGACCTGCAACCGCACCGAAATTTATTGCGCTGCCGACCAGGCCGCCGTGACCGACACCCTGCACTGGCTGGCCCAGACCGGTAGCGTTCAGGCCCACGAACTGGCCTCGCACACCTACATTCTGGAAGGCGACGAGGCCGCCCGTCATGCATTCCGGGTCGCCAGCGGGCTGGACTCGATGGTGCTGGGCGAAGCCCAGATCCTGGGCCAGATGAA
>CAZPTM010000292.1:0-518 GCA_964589665.1 uncultured Limnohabitans sp.
CGCACGATCGGGCCGCGGGTCACGCCTCCCCCCCGATCTGGCGGACGTAGAGGATCGGCGAGGGCAGGGCGATCACCTCATCGCTGTCGAGCAGCACGATCAGCGGGCATCGCGTGGTGTACGGCAAGATCACCGTGCCGGTCGCGCCGAAGTCGCAGGCGACCCTGAGCCCGACCATCACGCCGCAGCGGTACCTTGCTCCTGGTGTTGCTGGTGATTGATGTGATAATTAATTTTCACACGTGCAAAGTATATACCAAATTTATTTTCTTTTTTAATGGCGAGAAGTTCATGCTGACGCACAGTGGTGGCAAAACGACAACAGGGGTACAGACAAGGAAGTTCTGGAGCCGACGATGCCACCGCGATGATGCGCGCGCTGGACATGGGGGCCAACACCATCATCGTGCCCATGATCAACAGCGCGAGCGATGCGGCACGCGCCGTTGAAGCCTGCCGCTACGCGCCCGCAGGGAATAGATCCTATGGCCCGATACGCCCCGCGAGCTACAGGGGCG
>CAZPTM010000292.1:528-1901 GCA_964589665.1 uncultured Limnohabitans sp.
TGCAGGCTGCTTTGCAGCGGCTGGTCAAGCCGGGGCCGGTGCGTTGGTGAGAGGTACTGACCTAAGGCAATGCTGAAAAAGTCTCTGCTGCCTGTGTAAATTACATGGTCATGAAGCAGCAGACCCTTGCCATGGCGGCCGACGCTCAGTCGGGCTTTGAACAACACCGCAAGCCCACGCGGCGCGACGAATTCCTCAAAACCATGGATGCGCTGGTGCCCTGGGCTGCGCTGTGCGATGAAATCGCGCCGCACTACCCCAAAGCAGGCAATGGGCGCCCGCCTATCGGGTTGGAGCGCATGCTACGCATCCATTTCATCCAGCACTGGTTCAATCTTGCGGACCTGGCATGCGAGGAGGCTCTGTACGACAGTGCCAGCCTGCGCCGCTTCGTCGGTATTGACCTGGGTTGTGAGCCTGTGCCCGATGCCACCACCATGCTGCGGTTTCGCCGCCTGCTCAACGAGCAAAAGTTGGGCGAGGCCCTGTTCGCACGCGTGGGCAAGGAATTGCAAGCGCGCGGCATCAAGGTCAACACCGGCACCATCGTGGACGCCACCATCATCGGCGCACCCAGCTCCACAAAGAACGCGGACAAGGCCAGAGACCCTGAAATGCACCAGACCCGCAAGGGCCAGCAGTGGTACTTTGGCATGAAACTGCACATTGGTGTGGACAGTCAAACCGGACTGTCCCACAGCGCAGTGGTCACGGCGGCCAACGTGCATGACAAACATCCACTACCTGATTTGCTCCACGGCAACGAACAGCGGGTCTATGGCGACTCGGCCTATGCCAGCCAGAAAGCGCTGATAGCCAGCAAGGCACCCAGGGCCAAGGACTTTACCAATCAGCGTACGCGCCGCGCAGGCGAGGTCGATGAAGTGCAGCGGGCCAAGAACCGCAACAAGTCGCGGGTGCGTGCTCGGGTTGAGCATGTCTTTGCGGTGGTCAAGCGGCTGTGGGGATTCACCAAGGTGCGCTATCGCGGACTACAGAAGAACGCCACACGCGCATTCACCGCCTTGGCGCTGGCCAACATCTACCTGTGCCGGGGGCATCTGCAGGGACAGTTGCGCCCGTAAGGGCCAAAAGCGGGGCCTCAAGGCCACGCGAACGGCCCAAATGGCAGGTGCGGGGGGCGCCCGGCCCGAAAAACCGTGCAATTTAGTGCAGCACGGTAAATTTGGATGCCTTGTTCAGCGTAGCCTTAGTGCAGCACGGTAAATTTGGATGCCTTGTTCAGCGTAGCCTTAGGTAGCGCTTGAGCTGCTGGGACTTTTCAAAACTAACGCTTTCCTCAAGTGCCCGTTCTAGTTGCCGTGCCCTATCTTCTGCTACTCGCTCGTTATGAATGCGAATCGCCTTTTTGC
>CAZPTM010000293.1:0-1897 GCA_964589665.1 uncultured Limnohabitans sp.
TTGCTAGAGCTGATGATGGCGCAGCCCAAGCGGTATCAAATGGTTCGGCCAGACCTAGCCTTGAAGGCAAGCGTCCCGAACCACCCCACTCGCTTCGACACGCAGGACGTTTATGCCAGGGACCCACGGATGATGAACACCATGTCAGATGATGATGCACGCCCAGCCATGCAGGTGCTGGTTGAGCGCGTCAGCGTCGACCGCGCCAGCCTCGCGTTGCTGGGGCCAGATACCTCTGTAGTGGATGATTTTGGGCGCAAGCTGGTTCAGGTTCTTCGTCAGGAGGCCCAATTGGAAGTCGTCGTGTTATTCGACGTGGCTGAGGACAAGTTGTTGGCCAGAATCAACCAGCGCTTGGCTCCTCTGTCTGTGGACGAGGCTAGATCAGTGGGCCGAATAGACCACCCGCCGCAGGTTTGGGTGTTGCAAGTGCAAGGCGAAACCCATTTGAACCAAGTCCAGATGCTGACGCGTCTGATCCGAGATTTCCCCGCTGCGAATTTGAGTTTGATTTTGCTGTCGAGCCCACAAATCGCCAATACTTTCCTCGACAGTGCTTTGGGTCGTTTTTATGTGCAATGGCGCTTGAGCGAGCCTGAGGTTCAATCGCTCTCGCTCTCGTCAGATAGCACCCCCAACTCAGAAGCGCCAACGCGGCCTGAGCCCTCAATGTCCCAAATGGACAAAATGATGGCTGGATTGAGATCTTCCACAACGCCTTACTTGATCGCTGCAGCTGCTGTTTTGCTTTTGCTGTTTTCCGTGGTGGTCAGCCGGCAGTAGGCCGCGACACCCTCTGGCCCAGAGAGGCTGGTACTTGCTACGCAAATGCGCGCTTGAACGCCTGGCCAAGCTAAAGACTTGGCGCTTGGTGCCGACTCCACTAGGGACTGTTCATGGAGGGCACACGGCGCCGGCCGCCTCCAAGAGCGGAAATTCACAAGATTTGGAGCCGACAAGATGATGCCGTTCAAACTCACTACCGCCTTGCTGTTGGGTAGCCTTGCTTTAGCAGGCTGCCATACGTTGCCCAAGGCGCAGTCTGACCATGCCATGCCTGCCCCGGCTGGCGCCAGCAGCGAGCCATCGTCCACCATGCTGGCCCCTATGGTGGAAAAGCGCGAAACGCTGATCGGTACCGGATATGCAGTCATCCCCATTCAAAACCACCAACTGCCCGCACAACAGCGGTTGCTGGCGATCCGTGCGTCAAAACTCGATGCATATCGCTCGCTTGCCGAGCAGGTGTATGGCCAGTACTTGGACGCCAACACCACCGTGGCTGACATGACGGTCCTCAGCGACAACTTTCGAGCCAAAGTCGAAGGCGTGATTTACGGCGCTGTGCTGGTCAGCATCACACCCGTTGGACAAGACACATACGAAACGACCTTGTCTTTGGACAAAAACGTCGTGAACGACTTGCGCGCCCTGTACTTGAGCCAAATGGGTGGCAAGCGCAGCCAGTGACCGACTGAGCGGGTGCCATGAACATGACCAAGTTTTGCGCGTTCACGTTTGGGCTGCTGAGCATTGCCCTGATGGCAGCGCAAGGTGCCATCGCCCAAACGCATCCCGCTGGTCAGCAAGATCCCGAGCTTCAGTTGATGGCGATTCGTCAAGCGATCGCGGGCGCGATCGAGCAGGCGCCGACACGGGTTCTGTCCACCGCCTGGATTGACGCCAGCGGCAGGTTGCATGAAACGACGGTTTACAACACCGATACCGAAGTGAGAGGTGTGCGGGTTTTGGCCTATATCAACGATGGACAGGAGAGCCGCGAACAACAAATCAGTCGGCTGGCTGCGGACGTAAATCTGCCTAACTATCTGAAGGCACCGACAGCGGCCAAAACCTGCTCTGAACACACCACATTGCAGCGCATGCCAGTGGCCCT
>CAZPTM010000294.1:0-1875 GCA_964589665.1 uncultured Limnohabitans sp.
TTGACATGGTAGGGGTCGTTGGTTCGAATCCAATCGCGCCTACCAATTCATACCCTTGCAGATCATTGATTTGCAAGGGTTTTTTCGTTTTTTGGCTGACGAAGTGAGGGGTGCCGCAGTGCTGACGGTTGACGGTTGGATTGGACGCCCAATGAATCGGCCTGAATAAGAGGCCTGAATGCATTTGGGCAAGAGGCTGCGCAGGGAGTGGTTGGCTCACGCTTTTTCGAGCCGACCACGACCGGCTGGCAGGCCTTTCAGGGTTTGACAAAGGTGAGCGTCACCTCGCCCAAACGAATGCCCCATTTACTCATGGTGGCGCGGTTGAGCATGATTTTTTCATCGATCAAAACCAGCCAGTCGTCCATGTCGACTTCCCACACCTGTCCATCTACGGGTAGCTTGAGCGTGTAGGCCCACTGCATGGTGTTGCCCGCAATGCGCCCTTTGGCAGTACCGACCACGTCGTCGGCTTGGCCGGTGATGCGCCCTTGTGCATCAAGCTGCAAGCGCCAAATGCGTCGCTCGCTGCTGCCGTCGCTGTAGCTGAAACGCTCGTCCAGTGTGCCCTGGTTGCCTTGCCATTGGCCCACCATGTCGACGCGAAAACGCTTGACGATCGCACCGCTGCGATCTTGGAACATGCCATAGGCTTGCAAGGGCCCATTCAAATATGCGCGCACGTCCAAGCGGGGTTGCTCCTGTTGATAGTGCTCTACGCCGGGCGCTGCGCAGGCCGAAAGCAGGCTGCTGAACATCGCCGCGACCAGCAGGCGTGTCCAGCGGCTGGTCAGCTTGTGGGTGAGTTGGCTGCGTGCGTTTGTCATGTGGTGTCCTTTTTTTGGGGTGGGCTCAATGCGTGTCGATGGTGCCAAAGCAAGAGCAAACTCATGGCCTTCAAGGTCAATGGCAGCAGTGCGTACGTCAAGGCCAGCGCGCGAACTTCGCTGTTGGTATTTCCGGGCACATAGCCGCACAGCGACAACCAAGGCAAGACCAAGCCGGCCGCAGCGGCCAAGGCGAGTTTGTTGACCATATTCCAAGCCCCCCAAATGGTCCCACCAGCCGGGTGGGTCTGGGCTTGGATGTGGCCGGCGAGCATGGCTGCTGGAACGACTAAATCAGCGCCCACTGCTGCACCCGAGCCCAGCGCAATCACCGCGAACAAGCCCCAACGATCTGGTCCAAGGCCCAGGGCCGCCGCGAACACCAACAAGGCGATGCCATGCCCCCAGCGCCAGCACCAAGCCAGCGCGTGCTGGCGAATCAAGCGCAACCAAACTGGCAATGACGCCACCGCGGCCAGGAAATACAGCAGCAGCAAAGGGGCCTGCAAATCAGGGGTTTGCATGACGTCTTGAATCACAAATAACACCAAGCTGGCGGCTGCCGCGTTGGCCAATGCGCTCAAGGCTTGCACACTCAAGATTGCCCGTAATGTGGCTTGCTGCCAAATTCGTGCGTGACGCGCCTGAGGCCAGTTCAGCGACCTGACAAAGCTCGGTTGGGGCCCCGACCACCACAGCCACATGCCCACAGCCAACGCCAGCCACAAGACGCCGGCCCACCAGCGCCAGCCCAACCACAAGGGCAGTGTGGAGGCGACCACGACCCCAATCGTTGTCCAGGCTTCGCGCGCCGCCACCACGCGACTGCGCCAAAGGGTCGAGCCACGCAGCTGGGCGCCCCAGCTTTGGTGACAGACGCTCAGCAAGCTGTGCGCTTGCGTGGCCAGTAGGGTGCCGAGCACCAAGCTGGCTTGCCAAGCGTCAGCAATCGGAAAAAACAGCAAGGTCATGCCCAGCGCCAACAGCAGCGCAGCCAGGGTGGTCAATGCCCGAAGGCGTCCACGGTGTGGCCACCATGCATCCAACA
>CAZPTM010000295.1:0-1852 GCA_964589665.1 uncultured Limnohabitans sp.
GAGGCGAGTCGATGCAGATGCTTGACGCGCGTATCAGGCGAGCCGTACGCGAAGTCGTGTCATTGTGCGAGCAGCTACAGGCTCCATCGTGCACTGTGGTCACTCATGGGGCTGTGCTGGACGTGATTTGGCGATGGGCGCATGGCCTGGACCTGGAGGGGCCACGTAAGTGCCCGATTCCGAATGTGGGTCTCAATACCGTCCGCACAGACGGTGAGGTCATGGAGCTGGCGCAGTGGGCCGATGATGCGCATGCCCGATAATCCGGGCAAGCTTTTCAATCCCTAAAGGAACCCCATGGCGCTGATGATCACGGACGAATGCATCAATTGCGATGTGTGCGAGCCGGAGTGCCCCAATCAGGCCATTTATCTGGGGCCTGAAATCTATGAAATTGACCCCTACAAGTGCACCGAATGTGTGGGGCACTTTGACGAACCCCAATGCGTGCAGGTGTGCCCGGTGGCATGCATTCCGGTCAACCCGCAGCATGTGGAAACGCGCGAGCGCCTGTGGGACAAATACCGCCAGCTGACGCAGTCGGCGCAGACTGCATCCACTAAAAAATAAGCAGCGTATTCAGAGCGCAGCAGCAGGCGGTGCCTGGCGGGGTGGCTTGGGGCGAGGTGGTTTGCTGGTGTGGATTTTGACCATGGCTTTGGCCATGTCGCCCTCCAGTAGCAAAGGCAGTGCTGTCACCGAGCGTGCTATGGCCGTGTGAATGGCCTCACGATGCTCGGCCATTGGCTTTTTCAGCACCCAACTGACCACTTCAGACTTGACACCGGGGTGGCCTACGCCAATGCGCAGGCGCCAGTAGTCTGCTGTGCCTAGCTGGGCATGGATGTCGCGTAACCCGTTGTGTCCTGCGTGCGAGCCGCCTTGCTTGAGCTTGACTTCACCAGGGGGAATATCCATCTCGTCGTGTGCGACCAGAATTTCGGCGGGCTGGATTTTGAAAAAGCGCGCCAATGCAGCCACCGATTTGCCCGACAAATTCATGAAGGTCTGCGGCTGCAGCAGCCAGATGGTTTGCCCGTTGATGGTGGTGCGGGCCATCAGGCCGTGGTAGCTGCGCTCCGGGACCAGTTGGACCTTGAGCTCGCGAGCGATAGCGTCAATGAACCAGAAGCCCGCGTTGTGGCGGGTGTCTTCGTATTCCGGGCCGGGATTACCCAGGCCGACGAACAGTTTGATCATGAAAGGATTATCCCGGCAAAAAAAAGCCCGCACGAGGCGGGCTTGATGAGCGAGGGCAAAGAATTACTTCTTGCCTTTGCCTTTAGCAGGTGCTTCTTCTGCTGCGGCAGCAGGAGCAGCAATTTCCTCTTCCACCGGCACGGTCACAGACACCAGCACGGGGTTGGGTTTGCCATGCACCAGGGCTTTAACGCCTTTGGGCAGGGTGATGTCGTTCAGGTGCAGGGACTTGCCACTTTCCAGATTGGACAGGTCAACAGCGATGAATTCGGGCAGGTCTGCAGGCAGGCAGGCTACTTCGATTTCGTTAACCACGTGGTTGATCAGGCACTTGTCGTTCTTGACCGCAGGAGAGGTCTCTTCGCCGGAGAAGTGGAGTGGCACCTTCATGTGCAGCACGGTATTGGCTTCCACGCGCTGGAAGTCGATGTGCAGCACCAATTGTTTGAAGGGGTGCATTTGGTAGTCACGCAGCAGCACTTTGCTGGTTTGGCCGGCCAGTTCCATCTCCAGAATGGAGGCGTGGAAGGCTTCTTTTTTCAGGGCGTGCCACAGTGCGTTGTGGTCCAGCTCGATCAGCTTGGGCTCGCTGGAGCCGCCATAAACGATGCCGGGGGTCTTGCCCGAGTTGCGCAGACGGCGGCTCGCACCC
>CAZPTM010000296.1:0-1851 GCA_964589665.1 uncultured Limnohabitans sp.
CGTCGCGGTTGAAAGCGATGCCGGAAACGACGGCTTGTTCCAGTTGTTCGTCTTCCTCAAAAGTGATCAGGGTGCCGGATGCGGCCTCTTCATTGATATCGATGTCCCAAGGCGTGAAACTCGAGAGAACACGCATGGGCACTTTGTATTTGCCGGCAAATTCAACCGAGCGTATCTGCAGCACTTTGGAGCCCAAAGACGCCATTTCCAGCATTTCTTCAAAGCTGACTTTAGCCAGACGACGGGCTTCGGGCACTACGCGGGGGTCGGTGGTGTAGACCCCGTCCACATCGGTATAAATCAGGCACTCGTCGGCCTTCATGGCCGCCGCCACGGCCACAGCCGAGGTGTCGGAGCCACCGCGGCCAAGCGTGGTGATGTTGCCAGCGTCATCCACGCCTTGGAAACCGGTGATGATGACCACTTTGCCAGCCGCCAGATCGCCACGCACACGTTCGTCGTCAATCGACTCGATACGTGCCTTGGTGTAAGCGTCGTTGGTTTTGATGGCCACTTGCCAGCCTGCGTAGCTGACCGAGGGCATGCCTTCGGCTTGCAGGGCAATGGCCAGCAAGGCAGAAGAGGCTTGCTCGCCCGTGGAGGCCAGCATGTCGAGTTCGCGGTTGTAGGCGCTGTCGGCCTTGGAGGGCGCCAGCTCTTTGGCCAAGCCCAGCAGGCGGTTGGTTTCGCCGCTCATGGCACTGGGCACGACCACCATCTGGTGACCGGCTCGCGCCCATTTGGCCACGCGCTTGGCCACGTTGCGGATGCGCTCGGTCGAGCCCATCGAGGTGCCGCCGTATTTGTGAACAATCAAAGCCATGGGTAAATATCTTGAAACGCCGCAAAACCCAACATTTTATCAACTGTCTGTACGGTTTTCGGGTTCGGGCTGCCAGTGCAGCTGATCGCCATGGCGCTGTACAAAGCCACGCCCCACCCGCAAGTGCAGCTGGTGCCCCCGTGTGGTGCAGGCCTGCACTTGCTGCTGCAGCTCCTGCAGCTGTGCACTCGTGGCCTGGGTTCCGTACTCGCTTTGCAGCCAAAAACGCAGAACCTGCGCTTGCCGTGCTGGCGCCAAGGCGCGCAAGGCCCCAATGCCAGGCGGCACGCCAACCGCTTGCAAGTCGGCCTGTGCCTGGGCCTGCAGCTGGCCTTGTGCCTGTGCTGCGTGTTTGGCGCTGCGCGCAAACGTATCCCGAAACGTTGGGAACACATCTTGCAACACCGGCAGCAAGCGCTTGCGAATGCGGTTGCGTGTGTAGCGCTCGTCCTGGTTGGTCGGGTCTTCCACCCAGCTCAAGCCCTGCGCCTGTAGCCAGGTGCGCAGGTCTGCGCCAGCCACCTGCAACAAGGGGCGGTGCCATGTCAAACCCAGTTTTTGCCAGTGCATGGGCATGGACGCCAAACCGGGCAAGCCGCTGCCGCGCGACAGCGCGATCAACAAAGTTTCAACCTGGTCGTCGGCGTGTTGCGCCAACGCCATGTCTTGCGCGTCGGGCCAGTGAGTTTTGACGGCATCGGCCAAGGCTGCGTAACGTCCCTGACGTGCGGCATCCTCCGGACTTTGACCGGGTAAGGGGCGGGCATCAATCGCCTGCACAAGCAAAGGCACCTGCCAGTGCGCGCAAAAGGCTTCGCAGTGTTGTTGAAAGTCATCGGCGGCCGACTGCAGGCCGTGGTGTACATGCACCGCCCTCACCTGCCCTGGCCAGCGCTGCGCACACGCCGCCAACAAAGCGGTGGAATCAGCACCGCCACTGAACGCAACCACCAGTGGCAAGCCCGGCTGGAATGCCTGCAGGGCCTGAGCCAGGGTTTGCGTCATGTGGCCGTACCCGTGCGCTTACT
>CAZPTM010000297.1:0-1850 GCA_964589665.1 uncultured Limnohabitans sp.
TCCAGGAAATCGGAGTAAGGCACCGAACCTGCACCCGCCGCGCTGCGGCTGTCGAACTGCTTGAACACAGTGAACAGCACCATGGCGATCACCATCCACACGGCAATTTTCGAGAACCATTGGTTATTCAAGACGTAGCTCCAATCCAGCAATATGCTTTTGTGACATTGTAGGCACCAGTTTCGCCAGCAGGCCTGACAAACCCCCGCTTCACCTTATGTTTTGGGGGTTTTCAGTTGCATGCCCACCAAAAAAGTCTCGGACGAACGGTCCCGAGAGGCTTTGGGCTTGATTGCCTTGACCACCTTGAAGGTGTCCTTGAACAGCTGCACCAGCTGGCTATATCCCGACCCATGGAACACTTTGGTGACCAACGCGCCCTCGGGTTTGAGGTGTTGATGGGAAAAATCGACCGCCAATTCAATCAGGTGGCTGATACGCGCCGCATCCACAGACTCCACGCCAGAGAGGTTCGGCGCCATGTCCGAGACCACAACATCCAGCTTGCGGCCACCCACCAGATCCTCCAGCTGAGCCAGGACCGCGTCCTCGCGAAAATCGCCCTGCAAGAACTGCACGCCCTCAATCGGATCCATCGGCAACAAGTCAATGGCAATGATGGTGCCATTGAGCTCGCCCACCGCAGCTCCCTGCGGCGAGAGTTTGCGGCGCACATACTGACTCCAGGCGCCAGGGGCCGAGCCCAAGTCCACCACTTGGTGGCCAGGGCGAATCAGGCCCAGACTCTCGTCGATCTCCTTGAGTTTGTAAGCCGCACGGGCACGGTAGCCGTCTTTGTGGGCCTGCTTGACGTAAGGGTCGTTGACATGGTCGTTGAGCCACGCCTTGTTGACCTTTTTGCTTTTTGTGTTGATTTTCATTGTGTGGTGTCCAAGCTGGGATAATACCGGTATGCCTCACATTCAACTCACTCCCGCCGAACGCAAGGTGCATCGCGCCGAAGCGCATCACCTCGACCCCGTGGTCATGATCGGCAACGATGGCCTGACCCCCGCAGTGGTCAAGGAAGCCAACGCCGCCCTCAACGCCCACGGCCTGATCAAGATCCGGGTGCTGGGCGACGACCGCGCCGCCCGTGAAGACATGTTCATGCAGCTGGCCGACCAGCTCAACGCAGCGCCCATTCAGCACATCGGGAAACTGTTGGTGCTCTGGCGTCCGCAACCCAAAAAGGAAAAGACGGTTGACGAAGACCGCATGCCCGGCCCGCGCGAGTACAAGGTGCTCAAGTTCAGCAAACGTGGGGGCCAGAAGCCGGAAGTCAAGCACGTCAAAGTGCTGGGCAACCAACGCTTGACAGCAGGTGGGCAAATCAAACGTGCCAAGCCCAAGCAGAAATCGGTCAAGAAACGCGCTGTTTAAGTCTGGAGCGAGAAGCGAAGCATGGAAAGCAACACGCCGTCGCGCTACGTCATTTGCATGAAATGGGGCACCAAGTATGGCCCCGAGTACGTGAATCGACTCTATGCCATGGTTAAACGCCATCTGAGTCTGGACTTCCAGATGGTGTGCCTAACCGATGACGACAAGGGCATTCGCCCCGAAGTGCGCTGCTTACCCATTCCGCCGCTGGACTTGCCAGCAGGTATTCCGGAGCGCGGTTGGACCAAGCTGGTCACGTTTGCAAAAGACCTGCATGGCCTGCGCGGTACAGCCCTGTTTCTGGATATCGATGTGGTGGTGGTCGGTTCACTGGATGACTTCTTCACCCAACCCGGCGAGTTTCTGATCATCCACGACTACAAGCGCCCATGGCGCGTCACGGGCAACTCATCGGTGTACCGTTTTGAGTTGGGTGCTCACCCCGAAGTGTTGAGCTATTTCCGCGA
>CAZPTM010000298.1:0-1849 GCA_964589665.1 uncultured Limnohabitans sp.
ACAAGTGGGCCAGCATCGAAGCGCCAGGCTACGGCAAGGGCTACATCGCGGCCGCTGAAGAGTGGCGCAATCTGCTGTCCGGTTTCGAGGCCCTGCGCCAACAGAAGAACATGGCCGTGATCCTGATCGCGCACGACAAGATCAAGCACTTTGAGTCGCCCATGCACGACGGGTACGACCAGTACGTCCTAAAGCTGCACGACCGCGCTGCTGCCTTGGTGCAGGAGTGGGCCGACGTGATCGGCTGGGCCAACTACCAGATCGTCACGACCGAGACGGCCTCGGGTTTTGGCAACAAGGAGATCAAGGCCCGCACCACCGGCAAGCGAATCCTGCACGTCGAACCGCACCCCGCGCACATGGGCGGCAATCGGTTCGGCCTCAAGAACATGCCTCTCGATTGGGAAGCATTCGCCGCTGCTCTCGCAGCATCCACCACCCCCGCCAACTAAGGAACAAACGATGGCAACCTTCAACTTCAACGCCAACACCGTCGAGCCGATGCAGCCGCGCACCTACGGGCCCCTGCCCGCAGGCAGCTACGACATGATCATCGTCAAGTCGGACGTTAAACCCACCAAGGCCGGCACCGGCCACTACCTCGAGCTGGAGATGCAAGTCATCGCGGGTGAGCACAGCGGCCGCCGCCACTGGGAGCGCCTGAACGTGGACAACCCCAACAAGCAGGCCGAGGAGATCGCCAAGGAAGCGCTGGCGGCCCTGTGCTTTGCTGTGGGCGTCACCGAGCTGGACGACACCGTGCAGCTGCACGACATCCCCTTTGTGGCCAACATCGAGATCGACCGCAAAGATCCCGAGCGCAACCGCATCGTGGGCTACTTGAGCGCCGGTGTCGCACCGGCTGCAGCCAAGCCTGCCGCACCGGCACCGGCCGCACGCTCTGCAGCTCCCGCACCAGCTGCTTTAGCTCCTGCGCGCAAGCCCTGGGAAAAGTGATCAACGGGGCCGAAAGCGGAGTTTTCCAGCGCAAGTTTCATTCATCCGAGACGACAGACGCAGCGAGTAGGCCCCACCTTTACGAGACAACGATGGCACAACTTCCCGAATCACAACAAATAGCCGACGCGGCCGCAGAGCTGGTGGTTGCACTAAAAGGCCACAGCCTGCCCAAAAGCGCTGAGAGCGCGCTGATGAATCTGACGAGGCAGCTCAAGCACACGCCGGGGCCTTGGACGACGTTGAAGACGTTTGGCGGGGTCACGCACATCATGGCGCCGAACGACAAGAGCGTTGCCATGCTGCGCGGATACAAGCACCCCTACAGCGCTAACGCCCGACTCATTGCGGCCGCGCCCGAACTGCTTGAGCTGCTTCTGGATGCTTTTGAGGAAAGCCAGAAGGGCATCCACTTCTGCGGCATGCCGATGATCTCCGTCAAATGGCACCAGCAGACGCAGGCATTGATCAAAAAATTGACTGGTGAAAACGATGGCACAGCTTCCTGAGAGTCAACACACCACCAGCGCGGCGATCGTCCGCTGGTACGAATCCAAGCCTCAGGAGCACCGCCCGCACATGGGCGCGTCCCTGATTGGCCATGAGTGCGAGCGCTACGTCTGGCTGACCTGGCGCTGGGTGCTCAAGCCCGAGTTCAAGGGCCGCATCCTGCGCCTGTTCGACACCGGCAAGCGCGAAGAGGCGCGCCTGATCGAGGAGCTGCGCGGCATCGGCGTGACCGTCTGGGACACCGACGAGAACGGTGACCAATGGCGCGTCACTGCCTGCAATGGCCACTTCGGTGGCTCGCTCGATGGCGTCGCTCAGGGCGTGCCCGAGGCACCGAAAAGCACCTGCGTGCTGGAGTTCAAGACACACAGCGACAAGTCGT
>CAZPTM010000299.1:0-1848 GCA_964589665.1 uncultured Limnohabitans sp.
GCCGTTTTCCAGAGCGCGCTTGATGATCTTGTCGTCAATATCGGTGATGTTGCGCACATACGTAACGCGCAAACCGCTGGCTTTAAGCCAACGCTGCACCACATCAAAAGCCACCATGGAGCGCGCATGGCCCAGGTGGCACAGGTCGTACACGGTCATGCCGCACACATACATGCGCACATGGCCCGGCTCGATGGGGGCAAAGGGAACAATGGAACGCGAGAGCGTGTTGTACAGACGCAAGCTCATGACACAGGAATTCAGACAAAACAAAGGCCCGAACAAAAGGGCCTGCAGACTTACCGGACGCCAGCTGCCGACAGACAGCCATTCGGTACAATGGACCTCAGTATATCCCTGACCGAGCCCCTCGGGGTCAATCGACTACCGATGACTATTTTCTTTTTCCCTGTGCAGTGGTGGCGCGCCGTTGTAGCGTCATCGCTGGCTTTGGGGCTGCATACCGCAGCTCACGCCGACAGCTACACCGATGTGCAGCGCATGGTGCGTAACCTGCAATGGTCGCAAGCGCAACAAGCTGCCCAGACTCATTTGCAGACCCACCCGAATGATCCGCAAATGCGTTTGCTGCTCAGCCAGATCCAGCTCGGTCAAGCAGACATCGCCGCTGCGCAAAACACCCTGCAACAGCTCACACAGGACTACCCCGAGCTGCCCGAGCCTCACAACAACCTGGCTGCCCTGTATGCAGCCCAAGGTCGGTTGGACATGGCCCTGCTGTCTCTCAAAACCGCGATTGCAGCCCGCCCGGACTACACCGTAGCACTTGAAAACCTGGGCGACGTTTACCTGCAACTGGCCCAGCAGGCTTACGCAAAAGCTGCCACCAGCCCCGCCCCATCCCCCAAGCTGGGCGACAAACGCAACCAGCTCGACACCCTGATCAAGTCTGCGCCGTAAGGCAGGCTCCCAAGACCTCCTTTGAAAGCCTCGCCATGAACCGAATGCGTCTTCTTCGCAGTTTTGCTGCCTTGCTGCTGACTTGCTCTTTGGCTGTGCAGGCGCAGTCGCTGCCGCGCGTGCAAATTGTCACCTCGCTCGGGACCATTGAGGCCGAGCTTTACCCCGAAAAAGCGCCCAAAACCGTGGCCAATTTTCTGCAGTACGTGCGCGAAAAGCACTATGACCAGACGATTTTTCACCGCGTGATCAGCAACTTCATGATCCAGGGCGGCGGCTACGACAACAACTACCGCCCTCGCCCGACCAAGGCGCCCGTGCCGCACGAAGGCCGCAAAGCGCTTGCGCAGGGCCTCAAAAATGTGACCGGCACCCTGGCCATGGCCCGCACCAACGATCCCAATTCCGCCACCGACCAGTTCTTCATCAACGTGGTCGACAATGCCTTTCTGGACCCCACGCCCATCCCCGACGGGGACCCTGTGGCCAAATTCGAATACCAAGGCCGTGTTTACGAAAACGTGGCCCGAGCCCAGTTGCTGGCAGCACCGCAGCTGTATGGCTACACCGTGTTTGGCCGCGTCACCCAAGGCATGGACGTGGTCAACCGCATCCGCAACGTTCCCACCGGTACAGGTGGCCCTTTCCCGACCGATGTGCCCCGCACACCGGTCATTATTCAATCCATCACTCTCCTACCCTGAATCATCATGAGCAATCCCCAAGTTGAACTGCACATTACTGGTCTTGGCATCATCACCCTCGAGCTCGACGCCGAAAAGGCGCCCAAGTCGACCGAAAACTTCCTAGCCTACGTCAACAAAGGCCATTACAACAACACGATTTTTCACCGTGTCATTCCTGGCTTCATGGTGCAAGGCGGCGGCTTTGAGCCCGACATGAAGCAAAAGCCAACCGACGCTCCCA
>CAZPTM010000300.1:0-1847 GCA_964589665.1 uncultured Limnohabitans sp.
TTCACCTATTTCACCGACCGCGACGGCAAGTTCCAGCTGTGCGCCCTGGCCGAATCCGCTTTCGACCCGCTGGCCCGCACGACCAAGTTCATGCTGACCGAAGAAGCGCACCACATGTTCGTGGGCGAGTCAGGCGTGGGCCGTGTGATTCAGCGCACCGTGGACATGATGAACCAGCTCAAGACCGACGACGTGGCCAAACTGCGTGCAGCTGGCGTGATCGACTTGCCGACCATCCAGCGTTACATCAACTTCCACTTCTCGGTGACGATCGACCTGTTCGGGGCCGACCAGTCGTCTAACGCCGCCACCTTCTACAGCTCAGGCTTGAAAGGTCGCTACGAGGAAGGCAAGCGCACTGACGACCATGTGCTCAAGGGCAACACTTACAAGATCCTGGACGTGGTGGACGGCCAACTGGTCGAAAAAGAAGTCCCGATGCTCAACGCTCTGAACGAAGTGCTGCGTGACGACTACATCACCGATTCCAAAGGTGGCGTGGACCGTTGGAACCGCATCATCGAAAAGGCGGGTGTGGATTTCCGTCTCACGGTGCCTCACAAGGCTTTCCACCGTAACATCGGCACGCTCAAAGGTCTGAAGGTGAGCCCGGATGGTCGCTCCGTGAGCGAATCTGAATGGAATGCCAAGGTCGGTGAGTGGCTGCCTACCGAGCAGGACCGTGCCTACGTGGCCAGCCTGATGGGCCGCGTGGTCGAGCCTGGCAAGTTTGCCAACTGGATTGCGCCTCCGGTCATGGGCATCAACCGTCAGCCGGTGGACTTCGAATACGTCCGCTTCAACTGATGACGCTTTGAACGCCTGCCTCCCTTTTGGGAGGCAGGCGACAAAGGCCAAGACCGGGTTCCTCAGCGGGGTACCGCAACATCGTCACCCGGTCTTTGCCTTTGTCGACTGAAGAACAACACCGAGGAGCCCGCATGAGCACCGAATCGAACCTGATCAAGCAACACGTCATTGACCCGGAAATCTGCATCCGCTGCAACACCTGCGAATCCATCTGTCCCGTCAACGCCATTACGCACGACTCACGCAACTACGTCGTCAAGGTGGACTTGTGCAATCTGTGCATGGACTGCATCTCGCCGTGTCCCACTGGCTCCATCGACAACTGGCGCATGATGCCCAAAGGCAAGGCCTACACCCTGGAAGACCAGTACAGCTGGGACGATCTGCCTGCCGAACTCAGCCCTGAGCAACTGAGCGAGCTTGGTGGGGATGTACAACAGGCTGCCGACCAGGCCCAGGCAGCTGTGCAGTCGGCATCGGCCAGTTCTGCAGCTTCGGTCTCCTATGCGGCTGAGGGCGTCAGTTTCAACTCTGCACAATTTGGCGCTGTGGTGCCACCCTGGTCGGCAGCGCACGCCTACACCAACCTGTACGGCCCCAAGGCGGCCGAAAAGTTCATCACGGCCACCGTCACGGGTAACCTGCGCGTGACCGAAGTCGGTAAGGACTATGACACCCACCATGTGGTGCTGGACTTCGGCAACATGCCGTTCCCGGTGCTCGAAGGCCAGTCGATTGGCATCATTCCCCCTGGTGTGGACGCCAACGGCAAGCCTCACCATGCGCGTCAATATTCGATCGCCAGCCCGCGCAATGGCGAGCGCCCGGGCCATAACAACCTGTCGTTGACCATCAAGCGCGTGCTCGAAGACCACAGCGGCCAACCCGTGCGCGGCGTGGGCTCCAACTACATGTGCGATTTGCAGGTGGGCGACAAGGTACAGGTGATCGGCCCCTTTGGCGCCAGCTTCCTGATGCCCAACCACCCCAAGAGCAACATCGTCATGATTTGCACCGGCACCGGCAGCGCCCCCATG
>CAZPTM010000301.1:0-1843 GCA_964589665.1 uncultured Limnohabitans sp.
GACCGCGAAACCGCCGGCCTGGTGCTGCTGTGCAAACGCCCGCAAGACCGGGATGCCTACCAACGCCTGTTTCGCGACCGCCAGGTGGACAAGATGTATGAAGCCATCGCACCTTGGCAAGCCGATGTGATCTTCCCGCTCACCCGCAAAAGCCACATGCTGGAAGACGAACAGGCTTTCTACCGCATGCGCGAAGCCACGCCTGAAGAAGACCTTCCTCCCAACAGCGAAACACACATTGAGCTGCTGCAGCCCTTGGGCGCGCACGCGCTGTACCGCCTGCACCCCATCAGCGGCAAACGCCACCAGCTGCGGGTACACATGAACGGCTTGGGCTTGCCCATCGTGGGCGACCAGTTCTACCCCGCCGTCAAACGCGGGCCGCATGAGGCCGAAGACTTTGCCCAGCCCTTGCAACTGCTGGCACGCAGCATTGCCTTTAACGACCCGGTCACGGGCGCATCACGCCAGTTTCACAGTCAATTGAAACTGGCGTTGAGTGCGCCATGAACTGAAGCTCAGCCCTTCACTTCCACAGCGCTGATGGCGTACTTGAACTCGGCTGGCACATAGCTGTCCACGCGCCCTTCGGCGGTTTCAGCCACCGGGTACATCAGGAAGTGCGCTGCGCCCATCTTGGCGCCCGGCAGCTTGAGGTCGTGCGCCGTGTTCCACCCCACCCAATTGCCTTCCCAGCCACCAAACAAACCGTCATACACGGGCTTGACCAGCGGGTGGTCCACCGTCTTGATCCATTCAGGCGCTTCGTGGCGCATGACCTTGGTCACATCGGCAGGGTCCATCGCCACCCAGCCATGTTGCTGCAGATACACCTCGGCGCGGCAGTGCTGCGCACCCGACAGGTTGGCCGGATTGCCCGACAGCTGCTTGTAACCAAACGCCGAAGGCACCAGGCGCAAACCATACACATCGCGCGCAGGCACGCCCGCTGCGCGGCACAGGCCCACAAACAAGGCATTGATGTCGGCGCACTTGCCGCCCAGGTTGCCGGTTTCCAGCATGACGCGAATATTGCCTTCGCCACAGCCACGCACCTTGGGCTCACGCCAGGCATTGGCCACCACCCAGTCATAAATGGCGCGCACTTTTTGCACATCGGTCTGGGCACCCTTTGTGGCCTTGCGCGCAGTCTCGCGCACGATGCCATCGGTGGGCAGCAACTCGGTGGGACGGGTGTAGTAATGCAAGGCTGCGGCGTCTTCGCGCGCAAAGCCCTTGCCCGGGCGGCTCAGGTCTGCATGGCGGTTGCGGGTGCGCACACGGCTGGTCACCTCCACCACGGGCTGGGTGCCTGCAGCAAATTGGGCAGATACAAAACGTGTGCCTTCTACACCATCGGCCATCAGGCTGGCTTTACCGTTGCTCTGAAAGCTGTGGCCCACGGTTTGTTGCCAATCGGTTTCGATGCTGGGCACGGGCAGCCAGACACGGCTTTCGCCTTGGGGATGCTCCAGCATCACACGGGTGGTCACATCGAAAGTGCGCCACTCACCGGGCTGGGGTGCAAAGCGGGAAGTAGAAGGATTGGCAAGTACCAGCGAGGGCGCGGCCATCAGCGCGCCCATAGCGGCACCGCCCTGCAAGAGGGTACGGCGAACGGTGTTCATAGCAAGAGCTCCGGAATCAAACGAAAGACCTGTCGGCGCACACGAGGCGGCACACACCGCCAATGCCCCGAAGGCAGGTCATCTGTTGCGAATACAGCAGACCCCGCGATTATCCCTGCTGTTTTTAACGCGAACTCAAGCCTTTGATCCAGCCGTCTGCCTCTGGACCGCTCCAGTCCACCTCGCCCAGCACGCGCCAACGTGCCTGGCCTTTG
>CAZPTM010000302.1:0-1839 GCA_964589665.1 uncultured Limnohabitans sp.
TTTTCGTGGTGCCCGAGCGCTTCGTTGATCAAGACCTTTACGCGGTCTTCGGTCAAAGGATCGCTCATGGCAATCAAGCGCGCAGCGCAGCGACTTTTTCTTGGAACGCCTTGACGCGAGACGCCAGTGCAGCCTCTTCGTCAGCCAGCGCACGCTCACGGGCTTGGTTGCGTTGATCTTGTTCCGCGGCCAACTTTTCCCGAACGTCAAGCGCTGCCTCACGGGCTGCGATCTGACGCTCTCGCTCATCAAACGACGCGCGGGTGGACGTTTCGTACTGAGCGAGTTTTTCTTCCCGCGTCTTCAGTTGCTGGCCCTTGGCCGCGGCGTCTGCGTTCTTGCCGCGCAATTCTTCCTGCAGCGCCTTGGCGTCGGCAAGTTCCTTGGCCGCGGCTTTGCGGTCGTCCACCGCTGCCGCGGCCGCGTCCAGCGCGCCTTGCCGGATCGCCAACTCGTCGCGCAGTTGAGCCATCGCCGCGAGGTCGCGCGGCAATTGCTTGGTGAAGTAGTCAACGTAGTTGATGCCGGGGTTGTCGTTTGCGACGTTCATGTCGGCCTCAGGCGTAGTAGGAAACGTTGAGTTTGGCGCCCGACAGTTGCTCGATGAACTTGATCTTCGTCAAGTCACCGTCGTACTGCAGCGTGACCCCGGATGCAAGAGGCATCCCCACCGAAGCGGTTGGGTTGACATCATCATCGCGCCAGCGAACAGCGTTCGTCTCGCACGTAATGATGGCGATGGTTGGCTTGCAAGCCAGTCCATTGACATCGTACTGCGGAACCGTCAGCCCCGTCGCAGCGCTGAGGCTGGTGATCTGCTGGTAGCCCAGCCGGGTCGTGATCGCTTTGAGATTGAGCGCCATGTTAGTGTCTTTCCGTGAAAGAGCGTAGTCGGATTGTCGGGCTACCGCCGCCGCCTTGCAAGGTGCCTACCAGCGAGCCTCCGGGGCCGTATATGACACCCTCCCTGACATCCGAGGGGTCAGGGTACTCCAGATAGATCAAGCCGCCGAAGAACGTGTCGCTGTTGTCGTACCGATCCGGGAAAAGGTTGGTAGCCGCTGCCTGCGCAACAGTCGGGCTGTAGAACTGGTTGGCGTTGACGTACTGATTCGGCAGCAGTGTAACCGCACCCGCCGAAACCGTAGCGCTATAGAACGTGTTGGCGTTGATGTACAGCGCCGGGGCCAGTGTCGTGCCGACCGTAACCGTAGGGTCGTAGAACTGGTTGGTGTTGCTGAAAAGCGCGGGCGTCAGCGTAATGGCGCCTGCCGCAACCGTAGGGCTGTAGAACGTGTTGGCGTTGCTATACAGCGCAGGGGTCAGTGTGACCGCCCCCGCAGTTACGGTAGGGCTGTAGAACTGGTTGGTATTCGTGTACAGCGCAGGCGTCAGCGTGACACCAATCGTCACTGTGGCGCTGTAGAACGTGTTGGTGTTGGTGTACAGCGACGGGGTCAGTGTGACCGCGCCCGTCGTGATGGTGGCGCTGTAGAACTGATTGGTGTTCGTGTACAGCGCGGGCGTCAGCGTAACCGCGCCGCTACCTACATCCGGCGACCCGCCGATGGCGACGACGCCGATGCCATTCGCGCCAATCGCCGCGCTGGTCATGTCACAGTGCGCGGATCAGCGCATGCACGATGCGCGCAACGTCGGAGACGGCTTCGCGGACCTGGGCGGGGGTCATCCGGCCGCGGTCGGTGTCGATGATGTCCAGGCGGGCCATCCGGCCTTGCAGCAGTTCGCGGCGCGCGGCCCGGCGCTGCTCGACGGCCTCGTCTGTCTGGGCTCGGATGGCTGCGGAGCGGCGCGCGGCGCCGGGGGCGCGAAGGGTAC
>CAZPTM010000303.1:0-1828 GCA_964589665.1 uncultured Limnohabitans sp.
AAGGTGTTGCATGCGCAGCACCATCCGAGGGGATGAGTGAGCTGGCTGAGTTGACGCGGCTATCGGCCAATACCTGGCATAGACATCAGACAATGACCTTTGCAAGGTGTTCCCGCAGTCGAACCGTGTCACCTGCAACATCAGCAGCCTTCACCACGTTGAAGCAGGAAAAAGACGGCAGGATTTCTGCGCCGCAGAAGCGGTAGTTGGCGGTATTGCCAGAGAACACGTCGTCCACAGTACGTCCTTCAAACAGGTACTGCTGGTTGTCGCCAAAGGCCTCTTGAGGTGCATTCCAGGTCAGTGACAGCATGTATTGCTTGCCTTGCATCTTGCCGCCGGTGCCGTATTGTTTGCTGGGGTCGTCGCGGGTGCGCCCATCATCGGTCAAGAGCTTTTGTTGCATCAAGCCGGCCATCAAAACTTCGTCGGCGTATTTTTTGTAGATCCATGGGGTGCCAAACCAGAACACGGGTGACTGCAAGATGATGACGTCAGCCCACACATGTTTTTCAACTTCTTCGTTGATGTCGTAGCCTTTGTTGATTTCGGTGTGGCGCACTTCGTGGCAACGGCCCTTCATTTCTTCGGTGATGACATCCACCATGGTCTGATTGAGTTTGCCGGGTGCAATGCCCTCAAAGGGTTGGTGGGCGTTGATGATGAGGATGTTTTTCATGCTGAATTCCATTCGTTAGCGGTAAGGATGGAGCGAATGTTAGGTCTTTGATTGGAATTGATAAATAATCCAATGCAAATCACAGATGTAAAAATGACTTAACAAATGATCGATCCTTCGCTGCTCCCATCGTTGGCCACTTTTGTGCAGGTGGCCTATCGCCGTAGCTTCACGCGTGCCGCCAGTGACATGGATGTCTCGCGTGCGGCACTGTCCTTGAGCCTCAAGGCACTTGAGCAAAGGCTGGGGACACGACTGCTGAACAGAACGACACGCGACATGTCGCTCACTGAAGAGGGGAAGCGCTTATACGACGCCTTGCATCCGGCTTTGCAGTCAATTGATCAGGTGCTGCGAACGCTTGGAAAAGACCAGGCTACGCCGTCAGGCTTGCTTCGTGTCAACACTTCAAGAATTGCGGCGAAGACCTTGCTGGAGCCGCATATGGGGGAATTCATGCGGCGATACCCCGATCTAAGGGTAGAACTGGTGATGGAGGACGGCATGTCCAATATCGTGGCCGATGGTTGTGATGCAGGCATCCGATTGGGACAAAATTTGGCCGAACACATGGTGGCTGTACCGATTACGCCCATGATGGAAATGGCGGTCGTGGGGTCTCCTGCCTATTTTCAGCAACACGGACAGCCGAATACACCCAAGGATCTGATGAATCACAACTGTCTTGGTTACCGGCAAACGACCAGTGGATCCATTTTTCAATGGGAATTTACAGAGCCTGGTGCCAAGGGGCAGGATTTCACTGTTGTGCCGCAAGGCACCTTTATCACCAACGATGATGATGGGATGGTGCGTGCAGCGATTCAAGGCGTGGGGCTGGCCCAACACATGCTGATTGCAGTTCAGAACCAACTCCAGGACGGATCATTGATCCGGGTATTGCAGCGTTGGTGCAAGCCGTTTCCGGGCTTCTATATTTATGTGCCGTCACGTGAGCAGATGCCGGCCAAGGTCCGCGCATTCGTCGATTTTTTGGTCCAAAAGCGTGATGCCATGAGCTCATCGAATTCGCATCGATGAGTAGTTGTTATTCAGACGCTGACGCCATCCCCCGCCAGATAAGCCAGCTCTTCTTCGCTGAATCCCGCCGCCACACGCGCAGGCGTGTTGAAGGGCGGGCGCAGGCGC
>CAZPTM010000304.1:0-1825 GCA_964589665.1 uncultured Limnohabitans sp.
GAGGGTCCACGCCGTTGTTCTTGGACTTGGACATGGTGCCCACGCCCTCGTAGTCAATGGCCGTGCCCACGGGCAGCAAGCCATCGCCACTTTCGGCGGCGTTCTTGAGCTTGGCCCCCACCACCTTGCCTGCGTCATCGAGCACATGCTCAACGTCGTGCGGCCAGAAGTAATCCTTGCCACCCTTGGCGGTGCGGCGCGAATAGATGTGGTTGAGCACCATGCCTTGCGTCAGCAGGCGCTTGAAGGGCTCGTCGACCTTGACCAGCCCCAGATCGCGCATGACCTTGGTCCAGAAACGGGCGTACAGCAGGTGCAGGATGGCGTGCTCGATGCCGCCGATGTACTGGTCCATGGGCATCCAGTAGTCGGCCCCACCGGCCACCATCGCGTTGGCATTTTTGGGGTCGCAATAGCGCATGAAGTACCAGGACGAATCCACAAAGGTGTCCATGGTGTCGGTCTCGCGGCGCGCGGGCTTGCCGCACACCGGGCAGGTCACACCCGCATGGAAGCCTTCGTGCTTGTGCAGCGGATTGCCCGAGCCGTCGGGGATGCAGTCCTGCGGCAGCACCACCGGCAAGTCTTTTTCGGGCACAGGCACCGCACCGTGCTCGTCGCAATGGATGATCGGGATCGGTGTGCCCCAGTAACGCTGGCGGCTGATGCCCCAGTCGCGCAGACGCCAGGTGGTTTTCTTCTCGCCCAGGCCTTTGGCGGCCAGCAGCTCGGCCACCTTGTTGACGGCGGCTTTCTGGTTCAAGCCATCGAGTTCGCCAGAGTTGACGCATACGCAGTTTTGCTTGTCTGCATACCACTCTTGCCATTCTGTATCGCTGAAGGTTTGGTCTTTGACAGACACAACTTGCTTGATCTGCAATTGGTATTTCAAAGCGAACGCAAAGTCACGCTCATCATGTGCCGGCACGCCCATCACGGCGCCGTCGCCGTAGCTCATCAGCACATAGTTGCCGACCCACACCTCGACCTTCGCGCCCGTGAGCGGGTGCGTGACGAACAAGCCTGTGGGCATGCCCTTTTTCTCTTGCGTGGCCAGCTCGGCTTCGGTCGTGCCGCCGGTCTTGCACTCTTCCAGGAACGCTGCCAATGCAGGGTTACCAGCAGCCGCATGCAGCGCCAGCGGGTGTTCGGCCGCCACCGCACAAAACGTCACGCCCATGATGGTGTCGGCACGCGTGGTGAAGACGTACATCTTGCCGTCGCCAATGAGCGCACCGTCAGCGCCTGCAATGTCGTGGGTGAACGCAAAGCGCACGCCTTCGCTCTTGCCGATCCAGTTTTCCTGCATCAGGCGCACTTTGTCGGGCCAGCCCTCCAGGGTGGCCTTGTCATTGCCCATCTGCACATGCTCGAGCAGCTCTTGGGCGTAAGCGGTGATGTTCAGGTAATAGCCAGGAATCTCGCGCTTTTCCACCAATGCGCCGGTGCGCCAGCCACGGCCATCGATCACCTGCTCGTTGGCCAGCACCGTCTGATCCACCGGGTCCCAGTTGACGACCTGCGTCTTGCGGTAGGCGATGCCCTTTTCCAGCATCTTGAGGAACAGCCACTGGTTCCACTTGTAGTAGTCGGGGTTGCAGGTGGCGACTTCACGCGACCAGTCGATGGCCAAGCCCATCGCCTGCATCTGCTTTTTCATGTAGGCGATGTTTTCGTACGTCCACTTGGCGGGCGGCACCTTGTTCTTGAGGGCCGCGTTTTCGGCGGGCAGGCCAAACGCGTCCCAGCCCATGGGCATCAGCACGTTGTAGCCGCGCATGCGCAGCTGGCGCGTGAGCATGTCGTTGATGGTGTAGTTGCGCAC
>CAZPTM010000305.1:0-1819 GCA_964589665.1 uncultured Limnohabitans sp.
GGAAACTTTTGCAAGCTCAATTTCAATTGGGCCAGCGCTTCCTGGGGGGCGCCTTGGCTGATTAAGAGGCGTGCATAGCTCATGCGAAGTTCAACCGAAGGGGTGTCGCTTTGCATGACGCGATCGAGCAGGGGCTTGAGCTCTTCTCGGGCGTACTGCAGCAGGCTCATGGCCAGCAGCACAGGGCCCATGGCTTGCGGATCGTGCTGGTGCGCCTGCAATGTGGTTGCTACTGCTTGGGTGATCTGTCCGCTGTCGCGCTGCATGCGCCCAATCGTCGTTAGCGCCACTGTGCGTGTTTGCTCTTGCTTGAGCGCAAAATCAAGTGCCTCGCTAACCGTATCCAGTGCCAGTTTTTTGTCGCCCACACGCTCGAACAGGCGTGGAATGGATGCGATGGCTGCGCTCTGATCAGCAAGGGGTTGTCGCTGTAACCAATTTTTGAGCGTTGCCCCTGCTTCTTCGATTCGGTTAAGTGCAACCTCAATCTGCAGCAAATAACGGTCTGGTTCTAGTGCCTGAGGTTGTTCTCGTTGCCAGGTTTTTGCAGCTTGCAGCGCTGCATTGCCCGAGCGTGAGGCCAGAGCCATGCCCACAGAGCGCTCGAACAAGCCCGCATCGCCAGAGCGTCGGGCTGCGTCGAGCATGATGGAGTAGCCCGTACCGTTATCTCCACCACGGACAAAGAGCTCGGCCAGCACAATTTCATAGAACAGTTGTCCATCGAGTGCGGAGTTGACAACGGCCTGTGGGGGGGAAGTTGATGCGCTGGTCAAGGCTGCTGGCGCTTGCGCCCAAGCCCCTGCGGGTATGCAGGCCAACACCACAACTTTCTGCCAGAACTTCATAGTGGGCATCATAATCCAGCGCATGCCTGAATTGCCCGAAGTTGAAGTCACGCGCCAGAGCTTTGCGCACCGTATTGCGGGTGCGCAGGTGCTGGGTATGCGCATGGGCAAACCCCTGCGTTGGCCCTTGGGCGTAGAGCCTGGCTCGCTGGTGGGGCAGCACGTGCTGCAGGTGGATCGTCGAGGTAAATACCTGTTGTTGCAACTGAGCGATGGCGTTTTGCTGTTGCACCTGGGGATGTCGGGCAGTTTGCATTTTGACGTGGCTTTGCCTGCGGCGGGTGTTCATGACCATATGGACCTGGTCACCAGTCAAGGCACCTTGCGTTTGCACGATCCTCGGCGTTTTGGTGCAGTGGTGTGGGCACCTCATGTGCATGCGCCTGTGGTGAACAAATTGCTGGGGCGCCTGGGGGTGGAGCCCTTGGGTGATGCGTTTGTGGCCGAAGATTTTCATCGCGCCTTGCGCACTCGGCGAAGCCCCATCAAACAGCTGTTGTTGACTGGCGATGTAGTGGTTGGAGTTGGCAATATCTACGCCAGTGAAGCGCTATTTGCAGCTGGCATACGGCCCACGGTGCGTGCAGACCGTTTAAGCTTTCCGCGCGCCAAACGTTTGCATGCTGCGGTGCGTGATGTGTTGTCCCGCGCTGTGGCTGCAGGCGGCAGCAGCATGCGCGATTTTGTGAATGCCCATGGGCAGGCGGGACACTTTCAGCAAGCCTGGGCGGTGTATGGCCGCGCGGGAGAACCCTGCCGGGTTTGCGGCACGCCCGTGCGCTCGCTGGTGCAAGGACAGCGCAGCACGTACTACTGTCCGAAATGTCAAAAAGCATGAGTCAAATCCAGAACTTTGCAGGGCAGATGGTGCGCTGGCAACGCAGCCACGGGCGGCACGACTTGCCCTGGCAGAACACGCAGGACCCGTATCGTGTGTGGTTGTCCGAAATCATGTTGCAGCAGACCCAGGT
>CAZPTM010000306.1:0-1810 GCA_964589665.1 uncultured Limnohabitans sp.
GGCTGGAAGATCAGGTAGACCGTGCCGTCAAAGTCGCGGTGCTGTGCCAGGTGCTGGGCGGCGGCCAGCAGCATGGCGGTATGGCCGTCGTGGCCACAGGCGTGCATCTTGCCGGCGTGCTGGCTGGCGTGGGCAAAGGTGTTGAACTCCTGCATGGGCAGAGCGTCCATGTCGGCGCGCAGGCCGACACCCCGGCCGCAAGCGCCGCCATCGCGCCCATGAACAATACCCACCACGCCCGTGGTGCCCATGCCGCGATGTATGGGAATGCCCCACTCGGTCAGCTTGGCCGCCACGATGTCGGCTGTGCGCACTTCTTCAAAACACAATTCCGGGTGTGCATGCAGGTCGCGGCGAATGGCCGCCATCGAAGGGGCTTGCGCCAAGATGGATTCGATCAGCTTCATGCACACAGTCTAGCCGCTTGCGATGATGCTTTCCAATGTGAGGTTTTAGGCTCTGTTGGTCTTCGGTATCCGTCAAAATGCAGACATGACTGAAATTGCCTTTACCGTGGTGCGCGGCGCCTGCCCGCACGACTGCCCCGACACTTGCGCCCTGCTCACCACCGTGGAAAACGGCCGCGCCGTGCGCGTGCAAGGCAACCCGGCCCACCCCATGACCGATGGCGTGTTGTGCGCCAAGGTGTCCAAATACACCGAGCGTACCTACCACCCCGAGCGCATCCTGTCGCCCCTCAAACGGGTGGGCCCCAAGGGCAGCGGCCAGTTTGTGCCTGTGGGCTGGGACGAAGCGCTGGATGACATCGCTGCGCGCCTGCAAGCCATTGCGGCGCGCGATGCGCAGGCCATCCTGCCCTACAGCTATGCGGGCACCATGGGCCTGGTGCAGGGCGAATCCATTGCGGCGCGTTTTTTCCACAAGCTCGGCGCATCCTTGCTGGACCGCACCATTTGCGCCTCGGCCGGGGCCGAAGCCCTGACGCAGACCCTGGGCAACAAGGTCGGCATGAAGGTGCAGCACTTTGCGGGCGCCAAATTGATCGTCATCTGGGGCAGCAATTCGATCGGCAGCAACCTGCATTTCTGGCGCATTGCCCAAGAGGCCAAGCGCCAAGGGGCGCGGCTGGTGTGCATCGATCCGCGCAAAAGCGAGACGGCCGACAAATGCCACGAGCACATCGCGCTCTTGCCCGGCACCGATGCCGCGCTTGCGCTGGCCGTGATGCACCAGCTCATCACCCATGGCTGGCTGGACCAGGACTATATTGACCGCTACACCCTCGGCTGGGACGCTTTGCGCGAACGCGCCCTGCAGTGGCCGCCCGAGCGTGCCGCGCAGGTGTGTGGCGTGCCGGTGGTGCAGATCGAGCGCCTGGCGCGTGACTGGGGCACCACACAGCCGGGTGCCATCCGCCTGAACTACGGCATGCAACGCGTGCGCGGCGGCGGCAACGCGGTGCGCGCCATTGCCTGCCTGCCCGCGCTCACGGGTGCGTGGCGACATGCCAGCGGCGGCTTGCTCATGTCCAGCTCCGGACATTTTCCGGTGCGCCGTGCCGCGCTGCAGCGGCCAGACTTGCTGGGGAATCGGCGCCCGCGCACGATCAACATGAGCACGATTGGCGACGACCTGCTGCGCGAGACCTCACCCGCTTTTGGCCCCCGGATCGAGGCCCTGATCGTCTACAACAGCAACCCGGTGGCGGTGGCCCCGCAGTCGGGACGGGTGGTGCAGGGCTTTGCCCGCGAAGACCTGTTCACCGTGGTGCTCGAACACTTCCAAACCGACACTGCCGACTACGCCGACTACATCCTGCCTGCCACCACGCAGCTCGAACATTGGGACA
>CAZPTM010000307.1:0-1793 GCA_964589665.1 uncultured Limnohabitans sp.
TGCTTGTTGATGCCCTTGTTGTTGGACAGCTCGCCGCCCAGCTTGACGGTGGTGTGCACCGCCTCGCCCTTGACAGCGTCAACCGTGAGCACAATCAGGCCATCGTTGAGCAACAGCACATCGCCCGCTTTCACGTCGCGAGGCAACTCCTTGTAGTCCAGGCCCACACCGTTGATATCGCCCAGCTCGGTACGGGAGGCGTCCAGCACGAATTTGGCGCCGGGTTCGAGCATGACCTTGTTGTCAGCAAACTTGCCCACGCGGATTTTCGGGCCCTGCAGGTCGGCCATGATGGCCACCTCTCGACCTGCACGCTGACCCGCTTCACGCACCAGGTTGGCGCGGTCAATGTGATCCTGAGCCTTGCCGTGGCTGAAATTGAGACGAACCACATTCACGCCCGCCCGAATCATGGCTTCGAGCATTTCCAGTGTGCTGGATGCCGGGCCCAGGGTGGCAACGATTTTGGTGGCGCGAAGCGACATGAACAGTCTCCTTGTAACTTGATTTCAATTTTCCCACCAATTAGGTTACATCCCCAGAACAATCTGCGTGACGCACTTCAATACTTCTTAAGTATCTGTTCAGACCCCTGCAACAAGCCCGGCGATTGATCCTTGTCAGTGCATGGAAACCCTCCCCCGCATAAAATTACAGGGTCGGCAGGATTCCTGCCTTATGAGAGTACGTGCATACATGTCTGACCAACCGATTGCCATCGACCAGCCCATGCCTCACCGCAAGGTGATTCGTGAATGGCTGATTCCGCTGTCTCAACGCACCACGCTGCGCGCCTTTGTGCTGCTGGCGTTCGACTACGCCCTGTTTTTTACCCTGATCACCGGCACCATCGCTTTTGACGCTGTCTGGGCCAAGCTGCTGTGCGGCATGGCCGCCGGCTTTGTGATCGGCCGACTGTTCATCATCGGGCATGACGCCTGTCACCAGAGCCTGACGCCGCACCGCGAGCTCAACAAAGTGATTGGCCGCATCGCGTTTTTGCCCTCCATCACCCCCTACAGCCTGTGGGATACCGGCCACAACGTGGTGCACCACGGCTACACCAACCTCAAGGGCGTGGATTTTGTGTGGGAACCTTTGACGGCTGACGAGTTTGCCGCCCTCTCGCCCATGCAACGCCTGCTGCAACGCGCCTACCGCAGCGGCTGGGCCCCCGGTCTGTATTACATGATCGAGATCTGGTGGAAGCGCGAGTTCTTTCCCAACAAGAAGCACATGCCCACGCGTCGCCCGATTTTCTTCAAGGACAGCATGCTGGTTTCCGTGTTTGGCGCCCTGTGGATTGCCGTCATCACTGCAGCAGCCATCGCCACCGAACAGTCCGTGGCTCTGAGTCTGCTGATGGGCTTTGCCATTCCCTTCTTCTTCTGGAACAGCATGATCGGCTTTGTGGTGTATGTGCACCACACCCACGTCAAGTCGTCCTGGCACGCCAACAAGGCCGCCTGGAGCGCTGCGGCACCCTTCGTGTCCACAACCGTGCACCTGACTTTTCCGTTCAATATTGGCGCCCTGATGCACCACATCATGGAGCACACCGCCCACCATGTGGACATGAGCGTGCCCCTGTACCGCCTGAAAAAGGCCCAGGCCAAACTCGAAGAGATGCTGCCTGGCCGCATCATCATTCAGGAGTTCTCCTGGAAGTGGTACTTTGACACCGCCAAGGCCTGCAAGCTGTATGACTTCGGCCGCGAGTGCTGGACCGACTTCAAAGGCAAAATGACCAGCCCCGTGCGCGGCAACCTGCCCCAGGTCAAAGCGGCTTAAAC
>CAZPTM010000308.1:0-1787 GCA_964589665.1 uncultured Limnohabitans sp.
ATTTAGAAAGAATACCGACAATGCCTTTAGTTCGCGTCAAAGAGAACGAGCCTTTTGAAGCCGCCATGCGGCGCTTTAAGCGCACCATCGAGAAGATTGGTCTGTTGAACGACCTGCGTGCCCGTGAGTTTTATGAAAAGCCCACGGCCGAGCGCAAGCGCAAGAAAGCAGCTGCCGTGAAGCGCCATTACAAGCGCGTTCGCAGCCAGATGCTGCCCGCTCGCAAGTACTAAATCCCCTGCGCTCAAGCCATTGAGCAGCATCAAAGCAAGGCTGGCCGACGACATCAAGTCGGCCATGCGCGCCAAGGACACGCAGCAGCTCACCACCCTTCGGCTGGTCAGCGCTGCCATCAAACAAAAAGAAGTTGACGACCGAGTAGAGCTCGATGACCCAGCCGTCCTGGCGGTCATTGAAAAAATGGTCAAGCAGCGCAAAGACGCCATCGAGCAATTCGCCGCTGGCGGCCGCCAAGACCTGGTTGACAAAGAATCCGCCGAACTCCAGCTTCTCACCGGTTACCTGCCGGCTCAGTTGTCTGCCGAAGAGGTCGCCCAGGTGATCGATGCGGCGGTGGCGCAGGTGGCAGCCGATGGCGCCAGCGGCCCAGCCGCCATGGGCAAGGTCATGGCCCTCATCAAGCCTCAGCTGGCCGGTCGTGCCGACATGGGCCTGGCCTCTCGCCTCCTCAAAGACAAACTCACCCAGCACTGAACTCGGGTGCCGGTGTCAAAATAAGGCCATGATCCCCCAGGCCTTCATCGACACGCTGCTTCAACGCGTCGACATTGTCGAGCTGGTGGGTAGTTACGTTCAGCTCAAAAAAGCGGGCATCAACTACAGCGGGCTCTGTCCCTTTCACACTGAAAAATCACCGTCGTTCACCGTGAGTGCCAGCAAGCAGTTCTACCACTGCTTTGGCTGCGGGGCCCATGGCACAGCGGTTGGCTTTCTGATGGAACACCTGGGCCTTTCTTTTCCGCAGGCGGTCGAAGACTTGGCTCGTCGGGTGGGTCTGGAGGTGCCCCAAGAGCGCGCCAGCGAGGATGACAAGGCGGCCTCGGCCGCCCAGCGTGACCAACGGGTTCGGCTCATGGATTGCACCCTGCAGGCGGCCAAGTTTTATCAGCGTCGGCTCAAAGAGGCGCCGCAAGCGATTGACTACCTCAAACGACGGGGCGTGAGTGGCGAGATTGCCAAGCGCTATCACCTGGGCTACAGCCCCGAGGGCTGGCAGCCTCTGCAGTCGGTCTTTGCAGACTACGAGCAGGCCGATTTGGTTGAGGCGGGACTGGTGATCGCCACCGAAGACGATGCCGGCAAAGCCAAACGCTACGACCGGTTTCGCAATCGACTGATGTTCCCCATTCTGAGCGCCCGGGGTGAGGTGATCGGCTTTGGCGCTCGGACTCTGGGCAGCGATGAGCCCAAGTACCTCAACTCACCGGAGACGCCTTTGTTTTCCAAGGGGCACAACCTGTATGGGGTCTTCGAAGGGCGCACGGCCATTCGCGAGGCCGGACAGGTCTGGGTGGTTGAGGGCTACATGGATGTGGTGGCACTGGCCCAGCATGGCCTGGGTCATGCCGTCGCCACGCTGGGCACGGCGACGACCGAGCATCACCTGCGCATGCTGATTCGCATGGCCGATCAGGTGGTGTTTATGTTTGATGGTGACGCAGCCGGTCAGCGGGCAGCGGCCAAGGCCCTGGAGATTAGCCTGCCTTTTGCCACGCCCAAGACCAGCTTCAAGTTTGTCTTTCTGCCCAACAAACACGACCCAGATA
>CAZPTM010000309.1:0-1787 GCA_964589665.1 uncultured Limnohabitans sp.
ATTGCCGACTTGATCGCACAAGGCCAAGAAACAAAGCGGTCTTGAGGATCAGCCCGCCAATCCTGCGCTCGACCGCGACGGGTCTGCATGACCCGTGAATCACCCATTCGCAGCGTGGCTGCGCGTCGAAATCGGCAATCCGGTTGACGCGCTGCGACACGCTTCACAACAAGACCCTTTGGCGCCCAGCATGCTCAGTTTGGCCGCGTCGCCAAATGATCGATCGATTCAGGCGCCGTCAGTCATGACACCGCGCCCGCTCCACCGTGTCACTGCTTAAACGCATCGTGACAAGCTTTGCAGGTCTTGCCTGTCGCGCCAAATGCAGCCTTGATTCGATCAAGGTCACCGCTTTGTGCCGCAGTGGCCAGTGCAGCGGTTTTATCCTGCAGCGCGCGTGCCCCATCCTGGAACTTCTGAGTTTCCATCCAAATTTCAGCCTTGGCGTGCTTGGACAGGCCCTCGGATCCTTCAGTGAAGCCCAACCACGGCATCGTGCTCAGCGTCGCGACCAGCTGTGCGTCACGTTTGGCCATTTCAGCGTCAAAAGGCAGCTTGCCTTGGACCATGGCACCGAGCCGTCCAAAATGAATCTTCATGGCCAGAAATGCACCCTGTCGATACTTGACGGCCTCTTCGTCGTTCTTGAATTGTGCCCATGCGCCCTGACTGAGCAATGCAGTCACCAAGGCCGCACAAGCCAGCTTCGTACCTGTTTTCATCGGAATTCCCCCGGTCGTCCGTGTGCTTTGATGCAGGCGCACACGCTTACCTTTGTGGCATCCTATCCCACTTCACAAAGGTCATCGGGCAAGGAGGGTTTGCGATGCGGGTATTGGTGTGGGATGTTCCGCTGCGGCTATTTCATTGGCTGCTGGCCGCAGCGGTGATCACGGCGGTGGTCACCGCCAAAGTGGGTGGAAATGCCATGGACTGGCACATGCGCTGTGGATATTTCGTCTTTGCGCTGTTGGGTTGGCGACTGCTCTGGGGCTTCGCAGGTCCCTGGTGGTCACGTTTTAGGAGTTGGCCATTTTGGGGCAGGGCGGACGTTGCCTCGACCATACAAGCGCTCGGGCACAGCACCTCAGGCGCCTGGGCATCCCTCGCCTTGCTCACTTTGGTGTGTGGGCAGGTGCTGACTGGCCTGATGGCGGACGACGAAATCGCCACTGCAGGCCCATGGGCCGGTCGCGTGAGCACGTCCGTCTCTGAAGGCGCAACGGCGTTCCACCAGGGCCTCGGCCAATGGGCAATCTTGGGCATGGTGGCGTTGCATGTCTGTGCGATCATCTTCTATCGGCTCGCTCGTCAACAGGCCCTGCTTCCCCCCATGCTGCATGGGTATAAGACCGTCAACGGCGAGTTAGACGACATGCCCGCCGTCACGTCTCGGTGGTGGCGTGCTGGGTTCTGTGCAGTGATCTCGTGCGCTTGTGTCTGGTGGTGGATTCAATGACCAAGTTTCGCAGCGGCTTTCGCGCTTTCGCACGAGCACCCATGTCTCCACACACCGCCATAATGCGCCATGGATCATTCATCCCCCGCTCAGATCACCCTGATTGACGCATCCACAGATTCGGAAGTCGCACGGGCGCGCGACTTGATGTGGACTTATGCGCACTCGCTCAGCGTTTCGCTTGATTTCCAAGGATTTGACCAAGAGATGAGCCAGCTGCCCGGGCCCTATGCAGCACCGGATGGCGCCTTGGTGATCGCCACAGTCAACGGCATCGATGCGGGTTGTTGTGCATTGCGTCCGATTGCCGATGTCGACTATTCGAACG
>CAZPTM010000310.1:0-1767 GCA_964589665.1 uncultured Limnohabitans sp.
GGTGTGCCGGTCGGGCAGGTGTATGGCACCACCGAAACCGGACCCGTGTCGATTGTGTTGCGCTTGACGCAGGCTATGGCCCATGTCGGGGCATCAGGCTGGCCTCAACCCGAAGCGCAAGTCAAACTGGTCGATGCCCAAGGTCAGGAAGTTGCGCCTGGAGAAACGGGCGAAGTCTGCATCCGCGCTGCCAACCTGATGCGTGGCTACTGGCGTGCTGACGGTGCGGCTGGCGCAGGCTTGCAGGACGGCTGGTTCCACTCCGGCGACCTGGGCCAGCGCGCCACAGACGGCTGCATCACCATCGTGGGTCGCAGCAAGGACATGATCATCTCGGGCGGTGAAAACATCTACCCGGCAGAAATCGAAAACCTGCTGGTGACCTTGCCCGGCGTGTTGGAGTGCGCGGTGGTGGGCGTGTCTGATGCCCGCTGGGGCGAGGTGCCGGTGGCTGTGTTGGTGCCCGCACCCGATGCCGCAGGACGGGCCCTGAACGACGAGGCCGTGCTCGTCCACCTGCGCGAGCGCATCGCCCGCTTCAAGCTGCCGCGCCGAGTGTTGTTTGTAGACGCCCTGCCTAAAAGTGCACTGGGCAAAGTGCTCAAGCCGGCGCTGCAGGCGCAATTGTTTTTGTAAGTGATGACGTGCGCTTCACATCCACCGCATGGACAGCAGTCCTGCGGCCATGGCCAGGCCGTGGACACAAGCGGCAGCAATGGTCAGCACAATGGCCGGGCGTAGCTGCTCGGGTGTGCTGGCGCGCTGCCACAGCAACACGGCAGCCGCTGCACTCAGAGGTGCTGAAGCCAGACCCCACAAAGCCCGCTCCGGCTGAATGAATTGCCACACGCCCCAGGCCAGCCAGCCGTGGGCCAGCAAGGCCAGAAGGGCATAGAGCCAAGCCGCGCCGCGTGCTCCCAAGCGCACGGCCAGGGTGGCTTTGCCTACGCTGGCATCCGAGTTTGCATCGGGCACGCCGTTGATGAGAAGAATGTTGGCAATCAACAAGCCATAGCTGATGGATGTGAACACCGGGATGATGAACACGTTGCCGCGTTGCACGGCATCTGCGCCGATGACCACCAGGCTCCAGACTGCAGCCACTGTCAACTCGCCCAGGCCTCGGGACATGAGCTGCAGCGGTGGGGCCGAATAAGCCCAGGCCAGAAGCAAGCCCAGCGCCCCAATCCACAACAATGCAGGGGTGGACCACAAGGCCAGAGCCAGACCGCCAGTCACCACAAGCAACATCAAGGCACGTGCCAGATCGCGTGTCTGGCGCACGCTGACCATGCCTTGCTGAATCAGGCGAGTGCCGCCAGTAAAAGGGAAAATGCCCGAGGTGTTGCCTGCATCGGCACCGCTTTGGGCATCGTGCACATCGTTGATGACGTTGCCTGCCGCATGGGCCAGCACGGCGAGTACGAGTGTGGCCAATACGGTCCACCGTTGTGGCGGGTGGCCGCAAGCGTCAGCGCTGGCAATGCCCAGCAGGCAAGCCACCACGGTGATAGCCAGAAACCCGGGACGCGTCATGCGCACCAGAGTCGATAGCGGCAGGTCGTCAGCGTGGGTCATCTGCGTCAGGCGCGTTCAGGCGTGCTCAGGCACCGCAGCACTTTTTGTACTTCTTGCCGCTGCCGCAACTGCAGGGGTCGTTGCGGCCGGGCGTCTCGCCTTTGATGACTTGTTGCACGCGCGGGCCAATGCTGCGCCAGATTTCGCGCAGGTCATACACCGCCCACAGGGCTTCGGCGTAGGCGTTCA
>CAZPTM010000311.1:0-1745 GCA_964589665.1 uncultured Limnohabitans sp.
CGGCTTCGGTGTGGCCTGCGCGCATGAGCACACCACCGTCCACCGCCTGCAGCGGGAAGATATGGCCAGGTTGCACCAGGTCGGTCGGCGCGGTGGTTTTGGCCACGGCCACTTGCACGGTGCGGGCGCGGTCGGCGGCCGAGATGCCGGTGGTCACGCCCTCGGCGGCTTCAATGGAAACGGTGAAGGCCGTGCTGTAGACGGTACCGTTGCGCGCGGCCATGGGCGGCAGCTTGAGGTATTCACAGCGCTCGCGGGTCAGCGTCAGGCAGATCAGGCCGCGCCCAAAGCGGGCCATGAAGTTGATGGCTTCGGGTGTGACGTGGTCAGACGCCAGCACCAGGTCGCCTTCGTTTTCGCGGTCTTCTTCATCTACCAGGATGACGATGCGGCCAGCCTTCATTTCGGCCACGATCTCGTCAACGGGCGAGATGGCCACGGGTTTCAGGGCAGTGTTCATGCCGGGGCTTTCAGGTTCAGGCCAGCGCTGAGCATGCGCTCTACGTAACGGGCCACAGTGTCGATTTCGAGGTTGACGCGACTGCCAGCCTTGAGGCTGCCCAGCGCGGTGTTTTGTACGGTGTGCGGAATCAGGTTGATGCTGACCTCGCAGCCCTCGGCCAGGTCTTGCACCTTGTTCACCGTCAGGCTCACGCCGTTGATGGTGATCGAGCCCTTGTAGGCCAGGTATTTGGCCAGGGCAGGGGGCGCGACCACACACAACTCCCAGCTCTCGCCAATTTGCTCGAAGCGGCTGATGCTGCCCACACCATCCACATGGCCGGACACGATGTGCCCGCCCAGGCGGTCGTTGGCGCGTAGGGCTTTTTCAAGGTTGATCGGGCCCAACTGGTCCAGGCCAGAGGTTTTGTCCAGCGATTCGGCAGAGATGTCGATCGTGAACTGCCGGGTGGCGGGGGTGAAGGTGGTGACGGTCATGCAGGCGCCGTTGAGGGCGATGCTGTCGCCTAGGCCCACGTCGTCGAGGTAGCCGGCCGGCGCCTCGATGGTCAGGCGCTTGCCATGGTGTAAAGAGCTACCCAGGTCGTGGATGGCGACGATTCGCCCCACGCCGGTGATGATTCCGGTGAACATAGGCCGCTATTTTCGCAGGAACTGAGCAGATTTACGTTTCACGGCTCCAAAAAGCCAGATATCCGCGTCATTGCGAGGTCGAAGACCGTGGCAATCTTGGGGGAGATTGCTTCGCTTCGCTCGCAATGACGGTGGGAGCGTATTGACGGGGTATGCGTTTGCAATGACTCTTTTGTTAGGGTAAGTCATGGGCGGAGCCTGTCAGAAAGCGTGCCTAGAATATGCTGCATTGCAGCAAGCGCCGACAGGCGGCTGTCCTTTCTGGAGCTACACGTGTCCGTTTCGTCCAAAGCCAAGCCCACCCCGTCCCATGACGAGGGCTTGCGCATCATCAAAAAATACCCCAACCGCCGCT
Organism: uncultured Limnohabitans sp.; assembly: GCA_964589665.1. GTDB lineage: Bacteria > Pseudomonadota > Gammaproteobacteria > Burkholderiales > Burkholderiaceae_C > Limnohabitans_A. The sequence goes on from CAZPTM010000311.1 coordinate 1,451, forward strand.
TGTACGACACCCAGACTTCAAGCTATGTCACCCTGGCTGAAGTCAAGCAACTCGTGCTCAAGGCACAGCCTTTTGCCGTGCGCGACGCTAAAACCGGCGAGGACCTGACGCGCTCGATCATGCTGCAGATCATTCTGGAAGAGGAGGCGGCAGGCGTGCCTATGTTCAGCGAGCAGGCCCTGGCCAACATCATTCGCTTTTATGGTCACGCCTCGCAGTCGTACATGGGCAGCATGCTCGACAGCCAGCTCAATGCCCTGGCGCAGTGGCAAACGCGTCTGGGCGAGCAGTCTGC
>CAZPTM010000312.1:0-1724 GCA_964589665.1 uncultured Limnohabitans sp.
CCAAAGAAGCCCAAAATAGCCAGCCGCCGCTCTTTGGGGCCGCTGCCCGAGCGGGCCAATTGTTCAAACAACAGTTTTTTGCGCAGCACGGCAAACGCCGTTTCGGCCAAGGTGGCACGCTCGCGCGGGCCCAGGGAACGGTGCTCGCGGAAATAGCGCGAGACCACCGCATCGGCCGGATGATCGAATTGAAGGCAGAGCTTGACCAGTTCGGCGCAAGCGTCAAGAAGGGCTTTAGGATGCATAGCCTGTATTGTCCCATTTGCTTGCCATGACCGATGACGACCTGCCCGAATTGATCGAGACACCACCCGGCCTGTACCGCCACTACAAAGGCGGACAGTACCGCGTGCTGGGCACCGTGCGCCACAGCGAAACCCTGGAACCCATGACGCTATACCAGGCGCTGTACGGTCAGCAAGGCCTGTGGGTACGGCCAGCGGCCATGTTCAGCGAGGTGGTGGAGGTCGATGGCAAAACGCAGCCCCGGTTTGAGCGCGTGGGTTAGAGATTGCTTCGCTGCGCTCGCAATGACGGGGCTGGCGCTCGCAATGACGGGGGTGTCATCGCGAGCGGAGCGTGGCGATCTTTTCGGCGATGGCTTGCGGATAAATGCGGTGCTCTTGCGTGAGCACCCGTGCGGCCAGCACCTCGGGGGTGTCGTCGGGCAGCACGGGCACCACCGCTTGCGCCAGGATGGTGCCGTGGTCCAGCTGCGCTGTAACTTCATGCACCGTGGCGCCGGCAAATTTGCAACCGGCTTCAATGGCGCGGGCATGGGTGTTGAGCCCTGCAAACGCCGGCAAGAGCGAGGGGTGAATGTTGACCATGCGCCCCTCGTAGTGCGCCACAAAACCCGGCGTGAGAATGCGCATGAAGCCGGCCAGGACCACCAGCGCAGGATCGAAAGCATCGATGGCTTGCATCAAAGCTTGGTCAAACGCTTCGCGGCTGTCAAACGCTTTGTGGTCCAGGCTTTGGGCCGCCAGACCCTGCGAGCGGGCCCAGGCCAGGCCAGCTGCGTCCGGGCGGTTGCTGAGCACCGCCACCACTTGGGCACCCTGCTTTTCGGCCCAGCGCTGGGCACGAGCGGTCTCCACAATCGCTTGCATATTGGAGCCGGAGCCGGAAATCAGGATGACGATGTTTTTCATGCGGCCTCAATTATCCCCGCAGCCTGTCGCGGTACCGACTGGCAAGCCCGAACGGTCGTGCTAAAAACCGGTATCGCCATTGTTTTCGATTGAGCACGCCCTATGGATCTGGCCTTTACCCCTCAAGAACTCGCGTTCCGCGACGATGTTCGCGCCTGGGTTCGCGCACATCTGCCCAAAGACATCTCGGACAAGGTCCACAACGCCATGCGCCTGAGCCGCAACGACATGCAACGCTGGGCCAAGATCCTCGGCCAAAAAGGCTGGCTCGGCTACGGCTGGCCCAAGCAGTTTGGTGGGCCGGGCTGGAACGCGGTGCAAAAGCACCTGTTTGAAGAAGAATGCGCCCTGGCTGGCGCACCACGCATCGTGCCCTTTGGCCCGGTGATGGTGGCGCCGGTGATCATGGCCTTTGGCAACGCCGAACAACAGCAGCGCTTTTTGCCCGGCATCGCCAGCGGCGAAGTCTGGTGGAGCCAGGGCTACAGCGAGCCGGGCTCGGGCTCGGACCTGGCCTCACTCAAGACCCGTGCCGAACGCCAGGGCGACAAGTACATCGTCAACGGCCAG
>CAZPTM010000313.1:0-1070 GCA_964589665.1 uncultured Limnohabitans sp.
TCCCAGGGTATGGCGTCGGGGTTCTTGGTCTGGTAGTCGATCAGCCGCCCGGTCAGGTCCAGTTTCCCCCAGCGCGTCATCACAATGATGATCGCCCCTCCTGGCATCAAACGCTGCAACGGGCCCGTCTGGAACCAGCTCCACGCAGTATCGAACGCCAAGCGGCTGTTGGCCTTCACGTCTTGTTCTGAGTGCGGGTCGTCAATGACAAAGAGATCGGCACCACGGCCAGCCAGAGCACCCCCAACACCAGCAGCGTAGTACTGGCCGCCAGCACCGGTAGACCACTTGCCTGCCGCCTTCTGGTCATCCGCCACGGTGGTGGAGGGGAAGAGTTCCTTGTATGCGTCGTCATCCAGCAAGTTCCTTACTCTTCGACCAAAGTCCTCGGACAGGCCCGCAGTGTGCGTGCCCATGATGATCTTCTTGTTGGGGAAGTTCCCCAGGAAAAACGCAGGGAACAGATACGAGCTGAACTCGGACTTGCCCATACGCGGCGCGATGTTAATTATTACCCTCTTCTTTTCACCACGGACAACTTCAGCAAATATCTTTGCCAGCTTCCTGTGGTGGGGCCCCACCTTGAACCCAGGGTAGACATGCTTGGCAAACTCAATCATGTCAGTGCGCGCTAACTTTTTTGCTTTGAATTGCTCTGACTTGTCCAGCATCTCAAGCGTTTCCAACTTCTCTTCCTTGCCCATCATGGGCAGCTTGCGGTACAGCGCCGCAGCTTCTTGAGGAGTTAGTATGCGCTCACTCATTGGTTTCTTCTTGTCTTGGCTCAATGTCTATGACTTCGGCGTCGCTCACATCCATGAACTTGGCAAGCTTTTCTTTGAGCTTCTTGTCGATTTCTTCCTCGGTCAGATCGGTCTTCTTGACCTCGATCTTTTCTGTGAATAGCCCCACTTCCGTCACCTTGCCCAAGAGCGCCAAGGCTTTGAGCCGGATATTGGCGTTGGGGTGTTCGCACTCTTCCAGCAGCTTGGCCACGGTGTAGCCGCGCAGCTCCTTGGCTTGCTGTACAAATTCCCAGTCGTATGCCGTGAGCATCCCCACCAGATGGC
>CAZPTM010000313.1:1080-1696 GCA_964589665.1 uncultured Limnohabitans sp.
GACGGTGCTGGTGGGTGGCATGCGGGCGATGGGGGCCAACACCGGCGGCAGCGAGATACATCGCGACCGGCGATCCAAGGCCACCAGCCCCGATGATCAATACAGAGGACTCAAGCAGGCGTAACTGACCTTCCAGGTCCAATTGCGGCAACATGATCTGGCGGCTGCTCCAGCATCCCGACCAGATGGCGCACAGCCTCTGGCGTTTTAATCTGGGCGAGTTGGTGGTGGGTTTGTTCGTCAGGTGCGGCGGTGACCACACTGTTGAATGCTTGGCGTGCAGCCTGCTGCTCGGCCTTGGTGGCGATGGCTTCGGTGTCTTCTGCGCCCAGCGTCTTGAGCCAGTCCGTTGTGCTGATCTGAGCGTCGAGCACTTGCTCAGGGCTGTGTTTTTCCACAGGCTTTGCTTCGCCTGGGTGAGCGATCACTTCGGGTTCAAAGTCAATCAGGTGGTCGAGCATTTCACTTGGGGGTTATTGCGTGTTCTGTCCCGAACACGATGGGGTTGTGAAACTGATGGGCGTAATGTAAACTAAAACCGAGTGGGTGTGCAAGCAGTTGCGCATTTGCTTTCTCCTCGGTGGGGCTCCCCCATCTTCCAGCCCCTGGTGCAATG
>CAZPTM010000314.1:0-247 GCA_964589665.1 uncultured Limnohabitans sp.
CACGTGGATTACAACATCCGAATCGTAGAGCACAGCGCGAAGGCAGTCGTCGCCGACACGGCGTAGGTCGCCCCTGCAAACTCAAGCGGCAGCCCGGCCGCAGACGCGGCGTCCATCGCAGTCTGAATTGCAGAGGTGTCGTCGGTCGATCCGTTGCCGACCGCGCCGAAATCGCGGACGTGGATGGTGTCGCGCAGTTTGCTTTGCACCGTACGTGGCTGCGCGCTGGCCCCGGCCTGCAAAAACC
>CAZPTM010000314.1:257-1688 GCA_964589665.1 uncultured Limnohabitans sp.
GTCATCGGCCAAATCGTCGCCAATCGCGCCAAAGTCTTGAAACGAGAACGTATCGTTGAGCTTGCTCTGTACCGTTCGCTGCTGGGCCCCTGTCCCAGCCTGCAAAAACCCGATCAGCGCAGCCCCACCAGACGCCGCAAGCTGGTTCAGGGTGACATTGCCGCCGACGTTATCAACCGTCCAGACATCAACATCAGTCGCCGTTGTCAGCCGCAGTTTGTACAGGTCGGTGCTCAACCACACCGACGCCTCGCCGCGGCTGTCAAGGATGACCGGGTTGGGGTTGGCGGTGCCGCCACCCGCGTCCGTGTACGTGGCCAGCGGCGTCGTCGTCCCCGCGGCGTAGCTGTACAGCTTGCCGCCCACCAGCGGGGTGCCGTTGGCCGCGAAGAATTGCAGCTTAGGGGTGGGGGAGATGGACGCCATGACGCACCTTAGTCTTGGTAGGCGCTGATGTTATCAGTCACCGTCAGGATTACGGAAGGGATTGCGGGGACGGGAGCCGTTGCCGCAACGGCTTTTATCCGAACGCCCGTGTTTTCGACTGCCCACATCAACTGAAAATAGTCATCAGCCTTGAAGTTGTACAGGAAATTCCACGCTGCCACCAGTTCAGCGTCGTTGCCCTTAAGCCTGACCTCGCTTGCCGTGTTGGCAACGTCTGTGCCGTTGACTCGCAGCCAGATCCACGCCAAATGGTCGCCGCCGCTGGTGTTGTCCAGTTGCGCGCTGAACTGGATGTTGTACACGCCCGGCCGATCAACATACACCCGCGACGTGGGCGACCCGATGTAGACGCCTGCGCTCAGGTCCGTCGTGTTGAACGTCATGGCGTAGGCGGTGTTGGCCAGTGCCGCCGTCTGCGTCGTCGTGTCGTAAAACGACCCGTAGCGCCGCTGGCGCAGTGGCGGCGTCTGCACGGGCGTCAGCGCCAGCGCCTGCAGATCGTTGGCGACTGTCGCCACCTGGGCCTGCAGCGTGTTGGCCAGCAAAGACAGGGACTGCACAGCCTGTTCAATCTGTGAAACGTCAGCGTTTGACTCGGGGCCAAGTTGCAAGTCCTCTAACGACAGCGCGCTGCCGCTGGTTTTGGTGTAGAGGTTGAGAAAGAACCTGTACCACTCACGCGCAATCAGCCCAGAGCGCGGGTCGATCAGCGGCACCCGCGGCGGGGTGATCTGCGTGATGTTCGGCGGGCTGGTCATGCCGCAGTCGGGCTGATGATAAGTTCAGCCCCCATGATGGCAATCTTGACGGGATCGGTGCCACTGATCTCGTACACCCGGTCGCGCAGCTTGAGCGTCATGCCCAGCCGGCGCCAGAACACGCGGCGGTAATGCTCGCCGATCTTGCCCATGCCGGCCCAGTGCTCGTTTGACCATGTATGGCCGCCGTCATCGCTCCAGCGCAGCATGATCTGGGGGTCGCTGC
>CAZPTM010000315.1:0-365 GCA_964589665.1 uncultured Limnohabitans sp.
ACGAGCGCACCAACATTGCCGACGTCAACCGCGCCAAGCGCGAACTCGAGCGCCTCAAGCGCATCGCCAAGGCCGAAGGGGTGTACGACGATTTCCGCTTCCGCGACGAAATCGCCAAGCTCGAAGTCGACATCGTGGCGCTGGAAATGCTGGTGCTGCGCGTGCTGTCGGCCGAAAAGTCGGGCAAAAACTCGCTGGACATTGCGGGCCTGCTCAAAATTCGCGGCAGCGAGATCCAGCAACGCTACACCGAGCTCATGATGCAAGCCGCGGGGCCCTTTGCCCTGCCCTTTATCTTCGAGGCCATGGAGGCGGGCTGGCAAGGCAACTTCCCGGGCGGCGTGGTGGCCAATGCGCCGCTGGCC
>CAZPTM010000315.1:375-1687 GCA_964589665.1 uncultured Limnohabitans sp.
CATGCGCAAGACCACCATCTACGGCGGCAGCAACGAAGTGCAACGCAACATCGTTTCGCAAACCGTTCTGGGCTGAGGAGACTGAGATGGATTTCGACTTTTCTGAAGACCAGCAACAACTGCGCGACGCGGTGCGCAAATGGGTCGACAAGGGCTACGACTTCGAGCGCCGGCGCAGCATTGTGGGCGCGGGCGGTTTTGACCGCGCCGCCTACACCGAGCTGGCCGAGCTGGGCCTGACCGGCCTGTACGTGAGCGAGGAACACGGCGGCATGGGCATGGGCCCGGTCGAAGCCATGGTGGTCATGGAAGAGCTCGGGCGCGGCATCGTGCTCGAACCCCTGGCGCAAACCTTGATCGTCAGCGCCGTGCTGCAAACGCATGCACCAGCCGATGTGCAAGCCCAATGGCTGCCCCGCATCGCCGGCGGCGAAGTCATCGTGGTGCTGGCCCACCACGAGCGTGGCGCACGCCACCACCTTGACCGCTGCAAGGCCGAAGCCAAACAGGCCGGCGGCCAATGGCGCGTGAGCGGCACCAAGAGCATCGTGCCCGTGGGGGATGTGGCCGACGCCTTCATCGTGCCCGCGTTGGTGGGTGATCAGATGGCGCTGTTCCTGGTGGAGCGCGGCGCAGCGGGCGTGCACACCGAGGGCTACATCACGCAAGACGGTTCACGCGCAGCAGAGGTTTCGCTGACCAACAGCCCGGCGCAACGCATCACCACCAACGGCCTGATCGCGCTGCAAGAAGCCGCCGACATCGGCTCGGCCTGCATCTGCGCCGAGGGCGTGGGCGTGATGGAGCAAACCCTTTCCATCACCACCGAGTACATGAACACACGCAAACAATTCGGTGTGGTGATTGCCAGCTTCCAGGCCCTGCGCCACCGCGTTGCCGACATGAAGATGCAGCTCGAACTGGCCCGCTCCATGAGCTACTACGCCAGCCTCAAATTGCACGCACCAGAGCCCGAACGCCGCCAGGCCATCGCCCGCGCCCGCGTCCAGCTGGGCACAGCCATGCGCTTTGTAGGGCAATCGGCGGTGCAGCTGCACGGCGGCATTGGCGTGACCGACGAATACATCGTCAGCCACTACTTCAAAAAACTCACCCAGCTGGAAATGACATTTGGCGACACGCTGCACCACCTGGGCGAAGTGTCGGCCCGCATGCAAGACACTGCGGGGGTGTTTGCCTGATCGTCATCGCGAGCGAAGCGCGGCTGTCATCGCGAGCGTAGCGCGGCGATCTGGAGATTGCTTCACTGCGTTCGCAATGACGGGTAGCGTCATCGCGAGCGAAGCGTGGC
>CAZPTM010000316.1:0-1679 GCA_964589665.1 uncultured Limnohabitans sp.
ATGCGGCGGTTGTTGATGGGGTGGATGTCGCAACCCACGATGGCTGCGAGCGCGCGTACTTGCGCACGACTTGACGGGTCGCTCGGCAACAGTGGAGGTTCGGGGTATTTTTCTTCCAGCCACTCAATGATGGCGGGCGACTGTATCAGCACCTCGTTGCCGGTGTCCAGCGCCGGAACCAGCTGCTGTGGGTTAATAGCCTTGAACGCGTCCTGTAGGTGTTCTTCGTTGAGCAGATGTACGGGGACATAGTCGGTGCTCAAACCTTTGAGTTCCAGGGCGATGCGCGTGCGGTGCGAAGTGCCGCTGCGCCAGTAGTTATAGAGTTTCATGGGGCTCATTGTGCAGCAGCTGCTGTTGAACGGGCAATCACCTCCGCTGTGACGGCTTGCAACTGATCGCGCAGCCAGCGATGTGCCTGGTCTTGCTGGTGGCGCTGGTGCCAGACCATGTACATGGGCAGACTGGGGCAGGGTACCGGCACCTCGGCATGCGCCAGCTCCCGCATCAAATGTTCAGCGAGCAAACCAGGCACCGTGGCCAGCAAGTCGCTGCCTCGCATGAAGGATGGCAATCCGGCAAAGCCGGGAACCAGTACCCGAAAGTGGCGAACAATGCCTTTGTCATGCAAAACACGGTCCAGATCCAGCGGGCGCTGTGGGCTGTAGAGCACGCTGATGTGCTCGGCACTCAAATAGTCTTTGCGTGATGTCGGGGCGCTTCGCTCCTTGGGGTCATAAAACACGCGGTAGCGATCTGTGAAGAGTCGCTTTTGCATCAGGTCTGTCCCTTCGGGTGGGCGAGGGCTGATGATGAGCTGGCATTGCTGCTGACGAAGCATGTCGGCATGGGGTACGTCAGAAGGCATCACCCGAAGCACAACATGGGGGGCCTGTTCGCGTAGATTGCGCATGAGCGAAGGCAGCAAAACATCGCGCTGCAGGTCGTTGGCAGCAATTGTGAAAGTGGTTCGCCACTGTGCCGGATCAAACGTGTCGGCATCGACAAAGCGTTCCATCTGCGTGAGCAGTTCGCGGGCGCGCTCGGCCAGCACCCTGGCCCGAGCTGTTGCGACGATGCCGCGCCCCGAGCGGGTAAACAAGGCGTCCTGTGTGATGCCGCGCAATTTGTCCAGCAAGTGGCTGACAGCCGACTGAGTGGTTCCCAAGTGCTGAGCTGCAGCAGTAACCGAACCTGTATCTACCACGGTGACCAACAAGCGCAGCAGGCGTCCGTCCAGATCTGACCAATCGAATTTATTCATGAATATGATGATAAATCATTGGTTGATTGAATGTATTTGGCGCGGCACACTGCCTGTCATTCCACACAGGAGAACCACTATGGAAAAGCGCATGATTGAAGGCACCACCCCTTTTGATGGGGACTCAGCGCGAAAAGGCTACGCCCTCAACAAGATGTGCTTTTCGTTCAACGATGCGGCCAATCGCGCTGCATTCAAGCAGGACGAAGAAGCCTATATGACCCAGTACAAGCTGACCGACCCCCAAAAAGACGCCATCCGTTCGCGCCAGGTGCTGCAGCTGATCCACGCTGGCGGCAACGCTTACTACCTGGCCAAATTTGCGGGCATCTTTGGGCTGGACATGCAAGACATTGGCGCTCAGCAAACCGGCATGAGCAAAGACGAATTCAAAGCCAAGCTGCGCGCTTACGCC
>CAZPTM010000317.1:0-1675 GCA_964589665.1 uncultured Limnohabitans sp.
ATGCCGTTGCTCTGCGGGCTGCACACGGGCGTGTTGACCGGCATCAGGCCCAGCGAACGCGCCAGCGTTCGCGTGTCGGCCGCGATGTAGGCTCCTCCGTTGTCGCTGAGGAATTCCAGCCGATGCCCCGTCGGGACAGCCTCGACCGCCCCAAAGCGTTTCTCTACCGCCTCGATCAGCATCTCGCGCACCGGCTCGCCCGGCAGGCCCCGACCCTCCCATGCGCGCCACGCCATCACCTCGCGGTCGCAGCAGTCCTTGGCGAACGTGGCCGTCACCGTCTGGCCCGAGTCGCATTTGATCTCCAGGCCATCGGAGCACCAACGCAGGTCGCTGCGGTCCACTGCCACCTGGCCGTCATGCACTCGCCTGGACTGGCGCCTGCGTGGCGCCTTGGGCAGCAGCAAGCCGGCCTGGGCCATCACCCGGTAGGCCCTCTTGGGATTGACCCGAGCATTACCTTGCGCGGCGCGCTGGCGATTGACCAAAGCGCAAGCACGCCGGTAACCGTAGCTAGGCAACTCGGCGATCTGCTCGCGGATCTCGGCAAGCAACTGCGCATCATCCCTGGGCTGGCGGCCCGTGCGGCCGTCGTGCCAGTCCTCGCTGCGGTGATGCAGTTCGTGCACATGCGAGCGCGCAAGCCCTAGCACCCGGCAGACCGTCTTCATTGGTCGTCCCCGGGCAACAAAGGCGAGCGCGCAATCCACTTTTTTTCGGCGGCGTACTCCACGGCTTCCTTGAGAATTTCGTTCTCCAGCGTCTTCTTGCCCAGGATGCGCTGCAGCTTGGCGATCTCGGCGCGAGCGGCGGCGAGCTCCGATGCGGGCACCACCGTCTCCCCGGCAGACACCGCGGTCAACGCACCTTGCCGTTCGAGCTTGCGCCACTGGAACAACAGGCTCGCGGCCACACCTTCTTGTCTGGCCACAAGCGACACGCTCATGCCCGGCTCGTAGGTGCGACGCACCAAGGCTGCCTTCTCTGCTGGGGACCAGCGCCTGCGGCGCTGGTCTTTGAGGATCACTTCGACGTTGTCCGTATGCCTATTCATATTCACAGTCCTACTCCTATCATCAAAGATAAGCGATAGGACAGGTCCGGGGAATCAGGGGGCTAGCTCATGGGGTCTTCAACAAATCTTGATCAAAGGGACAGTGTCAGAGGTTCCGCCCTTTTGGCAAGCAAGTTTGCGTTTTTGGATCGCCAGTGCTTTTCTCTTTGCATGGTGTCGCTGGCGGCGTATTGACTTGTTCAGCCGCGATGGCAGTTGGCGCATGGGTTTGCTTGCCGGTGCCTTGTTTGCTGGTGAATTCGCGTTCATTTATGCAGGCTTGCAGTTCACCAACGCTTCGCGCTTGACCATTTTTTTATACACGTCCCCGTTTTGGGTTGCCGCGCTGCTTCCCTTGTTGACGCCAAGCGAGCACCTCCGTCGCCTGCAATGGTGGGGTCTGCTCTTGGCGTTTTTCGGAGTGGTGTTAGCCTTCTCGCAGGGCCTCGGTGATCACCAAAATGAGCAGTGGCGTGGCGATCTCATGGGACTGGTTGCCGGGATGCTTTGGGGACTCACCACGCTGGTTTTGCGTTCTCCCCGGTTGGCGAACCAGGCAGCCGAGAGAAATTTATTTTTTCAAATCGGCACCACTGCGCTGGTCTTACCGTGGCTATCACT
>CAZPTM010000318.1:0-1665 GCA_964589665.1 uncultured Limnohabitans sp.
ATTGGTGGAGCTGGGGGGATTTGAACCCCCGTCCACAAGCCTTCTTCGCGCAGTTCTACATGTGTAGTCGTCTGATTTGAGTCTCGCCAGCTGCGCCGCGCAGCGACACGCTACGCAACCGGCCAGTACCCTTTTGTCTCGCACCCACCCAAGGTACCCGGGTAGATGCCAGCCGATATGAATTCCCTTGCAGCCTGGACAGTCTTGCGACCGCCCTTGCCCAGCCTATCGGCCAACTGTTGCAAGGCTCACCGGATTAAGCGGCGAGTGCGAAACGTTCGTCGTTTGCAGTTAGTTTTTTTCTGCGGTTTTACGAGGTGACAGAACCTCGACATGCCCTGCTGCGTGCCCGAACCCATGTCGAAACCAATGCAGCCCCAATGAGTCCTATTTTAGGCTGTTTCAATCAGTTTCAAGAGCTGCAAGGGTAAATCGATATGGGCATCGGCTTGCCACAGGCTGATATCAGTGGCGCCAAGGTAGCCGTAGGTGGCCGCTACTGTGCCCATGCCCGCTGCACGGCCGGCCACAATATCGCGCTCGTCGTCACCCACGTACACACACCGTTGCGGCTCGAACCCCAGGCGACGTGCCGCTTCGAACAGTGGCTCGGGGTGGGGCTTGCTGTGTGCGGTGGTGTCGCCGCTGATGACGACGCTGGCCGAGGCGAACAAAGGCATACCCGCTGTCAGCGGCAAGGTAAAGCGTTGTGATTTGTTGGTGACCACGCCCCAAGGTATGCCCATGGCTTGCAGAGCCTGCAGCATGGCAGCAACGCCATCAAAGATGACGGTGCGCTCGGTCATGGCGTTTTCGTAGTTGACGAAAAATTCTTCGCGGTAGTCTAAAAATTCGGGGTGCTCGGGCGTCATGCCAAAGGCCACACCCAGCATGCCACGAGCCCCTGCGCCAGCCATGGGGCGGTAGCTTTCCAGCGGCAAGGATGGCAGGCCACGGCTGGTGCGCATTTTGTCGGCGGCGGCGCCCAGGTCAGGGGCGCTGTCGATCAGGGTGCCGTCCAGATCGAACAGTACGGCTTGCACGGCTTGGAACATCAGGCCTCCCGGCGTGTAGCCACCAGGTAGTTGACACTGGTGTCCTGGCTGAGCCAGTAGCGACGGCTCAGGGGGTTGTATTCCATGCCCTTGAAGCCCTGAACATTGAGGCCCGCCTCGCGTGCCCATTGGCTGAGCTCGCTAGGCTTGATGAAGCGTGCATATTCGTGCGTGCCGCGTGGCAGCAGCTTGAGCACATATTCCGCACCCACAATGGCGAACAGAAACGATTTGGGGTTGCGGTTGAGGGTGGAGAAAAACACCCAGCCACCGGGCTTGACCAGTTTGGCGCAGGCTTGAACGACGGAGGCCGGGTCAGGCACGTGCTCAAGCATCTCCATGCAGGTGACCACGTCAAACTGGCCAGCTTGCTCTGAAGCCAACGCTTCGGCGCTGATTTCCTGGTAGCGCACGTTTTGCACACCGGACTCCAGGGCATGCAGCTGCGCGACCTTGAGGGATTTGGTGGCCAGGTCCACGCCCAGCACATCGGCGCCTTTGGAGGCCATGGCCTCGGCCAGAATGCCGCCACCACAACCCACATCAACCACCCGTTTACCGGTCAGGTTAGCTTGCTGGTGGATCCACTCCAGGCGAAGCGGGTTGATGT
>CAZPTM010000319.1:0-1650 GCA_964589665.1 uncultured Limnohabitans sp.
GCGGTGGTGAGCGAAGCGTCTGACTGGGCCTTGGCGCTGGCCGACGTGGCCGCAGCCATTGCCGTCGAAAAAGGCGTGACTGCCCCTGTGGCAGGTGAGGCATCCGAACAAGGCAAAGCCATTGCCAAGTCGCTGCTGGGCGGCGAGCGCAAAGCCGTGTTGCTGGGCAATGGCGCTGCGCACCACGCCAACGCATCGAGTCTGCTGGCCCTGGCCAACTGGATCGGCGAGCAGACCGGTGCCAGCGTGGGTTACCTGACCGAGGCTGCCAACACCGTGGGCGTGCAGTGGGCCAAAGCCCAGCCGCAGTCTGGCGGCAAGAACGCTGCCCAAATGCTGGACGGCAGCCTCAAGGCCGCGATCCTGCTCAACACCGAACCCGAGTTCGACACCGCTGCAGGCGCTGCTGCCGTGGCCGCGCTGGACAAGGCCGAAATGGTCGTCACGCTCAGCCCGTTCAAGGCCAACATGGCTTTCAGCGACGTGCTGTTGCCCATCGCACCATTCACCGAAACCTCGGGCAGCTTCGTCAACGCCGAAGGTCGCCTGCAAAGCTTCCACGCCGTGGTCAAGCCCCGTGGCGAGACCCGTCCGGCCTGGAAAGTGCTGCGCGTGCTGGGCAACTTGCTCGACGTGCCGGGCTTCAATTTCGAAACCTCGCAAGAGGTGCTGGCCAAAGCCACCGCTCAGCCTTTGCAGTTGTCCAACGCGATTCGCGCCGATGTGCGTCTGGGCGGTTCGGTCAGCGAGCCGGTGGTGGCTGCCATTTACCAACTCGACGGCATCGTGCGCCGCGCTGCATCGCTGCAGCAAACCGCTGACGCCCGCAAGGAGGTCGCATGATCGACGCGCTGTACAACGCCGGCCTGAACCTGCTGGCCGATGCCTGGTGGACCACGATGGCGTGGCCAGTCATCTGGATCCTGCTCAAGATCGTGGCCGTGCTGGCTCCGCTGATGGGCGCTGTGGCTTACCTGACGCTGTGGGAGCGCAAGCTGCTGGGCTTCATGCAAGTGCGCATGGGCCCCAACCGCGTGGGCCCCTTTGGCTTGCTGCAGCCGATTGCCGATGCGCTCAAGTTGCTGACCAAAGAGCTGATCAACCCTTCCGCGGCCAGCATGGGCTTGTTCCGTCTGGGACCGATCATGGCCATCATGCCGGCACTTGCGGCTTGGGTGGCGATTCCCTTCGGTCCCGAAGTGGCGCTGACCAACCTCAACGCGGGGCTGCTGCTGGTGATGGCCATTACCTCGATCGAGGTGTATGGCGTGATCATCGCGGGTTGGGCCTCCAACTCCAAGTACGCGTTCCTGGGCGCGCTGCGCGCCTCGGCGCAGATGGTGAGCTACGAAATCGCCATGGGCTTCTGTTTCCTGGTGGTGCTGATGGTTAGCGGCAGCATGAACCTGACGGACATCGTGCTGGGCCAGCAAAAGGGCCAGTTCGCCGACATGGGCCTGAACTTCCTGTCCTGGAACTGGCTGCCTTTGTTGCCCATCTTCATGGTCTACCTGATCTCTGGCGTGGCCGAAACCAACCGTCACCCGTTTGACGTGGTCGAAGGCGAAGCTGAAATCGTGGCAGGCCACATGGTCGAATACTCGGGCATGGGTTTTGCCATCTTCTTCCTGGCCGAATACGCCAGCATGT
>CAZPTM010000320.1:0-1648 GCA_964589665.1 uncultured Limnohabitans sp.
CGTTGGGCATCCACATCCAGCGCCAGCACCTGCGCCTGTGGCGCCCACTCCAGCAAGTGTCCGGTCTTGCCGCCAGGGGCGGCACAAGCGTCCAGAACGCGCAGGGGCTCATGTGTACGCTCACCTAGAAGCAGGGGGGCAGCTATTTGTGCTGCGGCGTCCTGTACCGACACCTCGCCTTGGGCAAAGCCCGGCAGCTGGCTGACCGGCACGGGCCGATCCAGCTCGATGCCGCAGACACCTACGGCTTTGCCGTTCAGCCCCTGTGCCTGCAAGCGTGCAAGGGCGGTGGACACATTGCTTGTGTTCAGATTAACGCGCAAGGTCATGGGGGGCGCGTGCTGAGCCATGTTCAACAAGGTGGCCATGTGCTCGGGATGGTCAGCCTGGATTTGATCGATCCACCACTGCGGGTGGTTCCAGCTCGCTACAGGGTTCACTGCGATTTCGGCCATCAGGTCGTCGCGTTCGCGCACAAAACGGCGCAGACAGGCATTGATGAAACCGGCCTGACGTTGCCACTTGTGCTCACGACGCGCTGCCTCTACCGCTTGGCTGACGACGGTGTGCTCCGGGTACAGCGGGCGCTCGGTGTCAAGCAGCAAGGACAGCGCACTGCATAGCAATGCATCAACCGCAGCCGATGGGGCTTTGGCGGCCAGCAGCACACGCACTGCACGTGCTGCACCCCAGTGACGCAAGGCATGAAAGCTCAGGGCCTGCACGCCTGGGCGAAGGTTGGCAGGCACCGTCTCGAGCAAAGCCGTGAGCGACTGACCGCCCATGACAGCGTGGGTCATTCGGGCCACTTGCTGCAACTGACGCCACAACGGGATGGGCTGGGTCTGCCCCGCATTCACAAGCACACTCATGCCAACTCCATCGGGCCCACTTTGAGCTCCAGACGCATGGCCGGGCCAAAACCTAACTGTCTGGCCAAGGTGCGCACAGGCCAAATTTCGATAGCCTGGTTGTAAGTTTGCACAGCCACGTGGTAGGTCGCCAATGTGGCGGGCAGCATTTGCTTCATACGCACCAGTACAGCAGCCAGCGAATGCCAGTCCGAAGCCTGGCCTTGCTTCATTTGCTGGCTCAAAGCAAGCATGAGCTGCGCATGGGCGTGTGAGACGGCTGCCATGATGTCGGCATTCATGGGTTGCACTCGTGCCTGCGACAGGGCATTGAGCAGCTCGTCACAACGCTGCTGCAATTCGGTATCCTGGCCTTCAGGTGTTTGCTCAAGCGTATGCATGCCCAAAGCTGATTCCAGACGCACCAGCACTTGCAGCCAGACGGTGTCCACCAAATGCCACTGGCGCATGATTTCGGCGCGCATACGAACCAGCCGGTGGTGCGCACCAACCGCCCAGAACAGCGCAAGCGCCAACAGGGCCCAGAATATCAACCAGCTCATGTTCATGGATGCTTTTTAACACCAAATGAAACAGCCCCTGCACACAAGGTGAACAGGGGCTGTGGAAGATGCATCACACGGTGATGCATCGGCGCCTTAGCCTGGGGCTCAAGCGTCCTGGCCGTCGCTCACGGCATCAGCCGCATTGCCTGCAAGCTCTGCAGCTTCGGCGTCGGCAATGGCGCGGCGCTCGGCGTCGTCCATGGCGTCTTTGGCCTTGCGCGCCTGGTGGTA
>CAZPTM010000321.1:0-1632 GCA_964589665.1 uncultured Limnohabitans sp.
GCACTCACCACCCTGGCCCAGTCGCTGTGGCTGCATTTCCAGATGGATTGCGGTGGCCCCAGGGCGCTCATCAGCTTGCGAGCGGTTTCCGGGCCAATGCCGGGGGTCAGCAGCAGGCGCAGCCAGGCGCCCAGTTCGTCGTGGTCGGTCAGCATCGTGTCTCCCTGTCATGGCCCTTGGGGGCTCTATGGATTCATTCTGGCCGGAAAGCTGTTTGACGGCAAGACAAGCGGCCAACAGGGTTTTGAAGGTCTGCGAAAATACAGCCTATGGCACTGCTCTCCATTCTTCGTTTCCCCGATCCGCGTCTGCACACTGTGGCCAAGCCCGTGCAGGCCGTGGATGCGCGCATTCAAACCTTGCTCGACGACATGTTCGAGACCATGTACCACGCCAACGGCATTGGTCTGGCGGCCACGCAGATTGATGTGCACGAGCGTGTGGTGGTGATCGACACCTCAGAGGAGCGCGACAAGCCACTGGTGCTGATCAACCCCGAGCTGTTGTGGGCCAGCGACGAGCGCGTCAAGGGCGACGAAGGTTGCCTCTCTGTGCCCGGCATTTACGATGGTGTGGAGCGCTCCACGGCCGTCAAAGTCAGCGCGCTGGACCGCGAAGGCAAGCCACAAACCATTGAGGCCGAGGGCCTGCTGGCCATTTGTATCCAGCACGAGATGGACCACCTCATGGGCAAGGTGTTTGTGGAGTACCTCTCGCCGCTCAAGCTCGGTCGCATCAAGACCAAACTGGCCAAGTCCTTGCGCGACGATCAGCGCTGAACGCAGGAGCGCGCTTGAACATTGTTTTTGCGGGAACCCCCGAATTTGCGCGCGAGGCTATGGCGGCTTTGCATGCGGCTGGCCACGACATTGCGTTGGTGCTGACCCAGCCCGATCGCCCGGCAGGGCGTGGCATGAAGCTGCAGGCCTCGCCCGTCAAACAGTGGGCGCTGGAGCATGGCGTACCCGTACAGCAACCGCGCAGCCTGCGGCTGGACGGCAAATACCCCGAGGAAGCCGCAGCTGCTCGCGAGGCCTTGCTGGCTGCGAATGCCGAGTGCATGGTGGTGGCCGCCTATGGCCTGATCCTGCCGCAGTGGACGCTGGACTTGCCCCCGCGTGGTTGTCTGAATATTCATGCTTCGCTGTTGCCACGCTGGCGCGGTGCCGCGCCGATTCATCGGGCCATTGAAGCGGGCGATGCACAAACCGGCATCACCATCATGCAGATGGACGCTGGTCTGGATACGGGCGACATGCTGCTGGTGCGCAGCATGCCGATAGCGTTGGACGCCACCACTGCAACGTTGCACGACCAGTTGGCCTCGCTGGGTGGCGAGTGCATTGTGCAGGCGCTGGCGCAGCCCGACGCGCTGGTTCGCACCCCCCAACCAGCCGAGGGCGTCACTTACGCGCACAAGATCGAAAAAGCCGAGGCCGCGCTGGACTGGGCTTTGCCCGCCGAGGTGCTGGCGCGTCGTATCCGTGCTTTTGACCCTTTCCCTGGCATGACCGTGCCTTTGGTTCACAACGGCGCCACCGAAACGCTCAAGCTCTGGGCGGCCACCGCCGAACCTTTGGTCGGTGTGGCTGAGCCAGGCACGGTGGTGCAAGCTGATGCCAGCGGCGTGCG
>CAZPTM010000322.1:0-1632 GCA_964589665.1 uncultured Limnohabitans sp.
GGGCACCGCAGCAAAGGTCTCGGTGTTATTAATGGTAGTGGGCTTGCCGTACAGGCCACAGCTGGCAGGGAACGGCGGCTTGAAGCGCGGCTGCCCCTTCTTGCCTTCGAGCGATTCGAGCAACGCGGTTTCTTCGCCGCAGATATAGGCGCCGAAACCGTGCGAGGCGTTGAGCTGGAAGTTAAAGCCGCTGCCCATGATGTTGTCACCCAGGTAGCCAGCTGCGCGGGCTTCTTCGAGGGCTTCTTCGAAGCGCTCGTAGACCTGGAAGATTTCACCGTGGATGTAGTTGTAACCCTGGCTGATGCCCATGGCGTAGGCGGCAATCGCCATGCCTTCGATCACGGTGTGCGGGTTGTACATCATGATGTCCCGGTCCTTGCAGGTACCAGGCTCACCCTCGTCCGAGTTGCAGACCAGGTATTTCTGGCCGGGGAACTGACGGGGCATGAAGCTCCACTTCAGGCCGGTGGGAAAGCCCGCGCCGCCACGACCACGCAGGCCGGACTCTTTGACGGTGGCGATCACCTGATCTTGCGTCAAACCTTCGCCGCCGTCCTTGCCCAAAATCTTGCGCAGGGCTGCGTAGCCACCACGGGCTTCGTAGTCTTTCAAGCGCCAGTTGCTGCCATTCAGGTCTGCGTAGATCTGGGGGTTGATGTGGCGACCGTGGAAACAGGTTTCCACGCCGGTGGCCTTGTAGCTGTTGAGGATCTGTTCAATGTTCATCGTCGCGTCCTCAGGCCTTTGCGGCACGCAAGCTGTCGATCAGCTGATCGAGCTTGTCGTGGCTCATGAAGCTGCACATGTGGCGGTCGTTGACCAGCATCACCGGCGCATCGGCGCAGGCACCCTGGCACTCGCTGGGTTGCAGCGTGAACAAGCCATCCGCAGTGGTTTCGCCCGCATGCACGCCCAGCTTGCCTTCGAGGTGATGCAAGGCTTGCAAGCCACCGCGCAGTTGGCACGGCAGGTTGGTGCAAACGTTCAGCTTGAACTTGCCCACCGGCTTTTGGTTGTACATGTTGTAGAAGGTCGTGACTTCGTGCACGGCCATCACAGGCATGCCCAGGTAGTCGGCAACCAGCTGCTCGCTCTCGGGGCTGACCCAGCCCTGCTCTTGCTGCACGATCGAGAGGATCGGCATGACAGCAGACTGTTTTTGCTCCGCCGGGAATTTGGCGACTTCGCGCGCAAAGCGCGCTTTCGTGGCTTCAGAGATCATCGGTCAATCTCTCCAAACACAATGTCCATGGTGCCGATGATGGCGACCGCGTCGGCCAGCATGTGGCCACGGGCCATTTCATCAAGGGTTGCAAGGTGGGCAAAGCCCGGTGCGCGGATCTTCATGCGATAGGGCTTGTTGGCACCATCGCTGACCATGTAGATGCCGAACTCGCCTTTCGGGTGTTCGACAGCGGCGTAGGCCTCGCCTTCGGGCACTTTGAAGCCTTCAGAGAAGAGCTTGAAGTGGTGGATCAGCGCTTCCATGTTGGACTTCATGTCCTCGCGCTTGGGCGCAGCCACCTTGGCGGTGTCATTGATGACCGGACCAGGGTTGGCGCGCAGCCAGGCCACGCACTGCTGAATGATTTTGTTGGACTCGCGCATTTCCTGCACGCGCACCAGGTA
>CAZPTM010000323.1:0-1616 GCA_964589665.1 uncultured Limnohabitans sp.
GACAACACCAACAAAGACCATCAGGAGACACGCGACCATGATCCGCGACGAATTCGCCTTGCAAACGATCATCGACCAGACCCGCAAGTTCGTGCGCGAGCGCTGGCACCCGCGTGAAAACGAAGTTGAAAAACTGGACGCCGTGCCCGACGATTTGGTGGATTTCCTCAGAAAGAACGGCTTCTTTGGCTGGAGTATCCCCGAGGAATATGGCGGCTTTGGCATGACCAGTGAAGAACTGGTGACCTGCGCGCTCGAGTTGTCACAAGCGTCGGTGGCGCTGCGCGCCCGCGTGGGCACCAACACCGGCATCGGCTCTGAAGCGCTGGTCGCCGACGGCACGCCTGAACAAAAGCAGCGCTGGCTGCCCCGACTGGCCAGTGGCGAGTTCACCAGCTGCCTGGCGCTGACCGAACCCGATGCGGGCTCGGAGGCCAGCAACATCAAGACCACCGCCGTTCGCGATGGCGACGATTACATCCTCAATGGCCAGAAATGCTTCATCACCAACGCACCAATTGCCGACGTGTTCACGGTGATCGCCCGCACCGACCCGGATAGCAAGGGCAGCAAGGGTTTGACCGCATTTTTGGTCGAACGCGGCACGCCGGGACTGACCACCGGCCAGCCCTACCGCAAGATGGGTCAGGCCGGCTCACCGGTGTCTGACATCTATTTCGATAACTGCCGTGTGCCCGCGAAAAATATCATTGGTTTGCAAGAAGGCGTGGGCTTCAAAACCGTGATGAAGGTGTTGAACAAGCAGCGCCTGCACCTGTCCGCGTTGTCGACCGGTGTGGCGATACGCATGCTGGACCTGGCCAAGGCCCACGTCAGTCAACGCAAACAATTTGGCTCAGCGGTGGGGCAGTTTCAGCTGGTGCAGGAGCTGATCGCCGACAGCGAGGTCGAGATTTTCGCCGCCAAGTCCATGATCATCAGCGCCGCACAAGCCCGTGACCGGGGGGAAGACGTGGCCATGACAGCGTCCATGTGCAAGTACTTCGCCACCGAAATGTGCGGGCGCGTTGCCGACCGCAGCGTGCAGATGTTTGGCGGCTCGGGCTACGTGGCCGACTTCAGCCCCATCGAACGCTATTACCGCGATGTACGTCTGTTCCGCCTGTATGAAGGCACCAGCCAGATCCACCAGCTCAACATCGCCAAACTCGCGCTACGCGAATACTCAAGTTGATTGGTTCTCGATGAAGACTTAATAAAGAACGCGTCTGTTCGACGTCCAGCACACTGGTTTTGAACGGCAGCTTCTGGCCGATCGGCGACCTTCAGGTCCACTCAATGCCGCCCCCAACACAACATCCTGGCAACAAGCCCGTGACTTACCAAGCACAAAGATTTGGGTCTCGCGCTCTGAGACACTAGTCCAATACCCCCGGGGACCCCACCCCCATGGGGGTCCTGTAGGGGGTACCTCTTCGGCCTACTATCACGACAGCACTACTATCACGCCTGCCGCTACCGGGTCGCTACTATCACCACTCGTTGCATATTGCGACGTCGCCCAACAGGATTTGCCGCAAGCTACTGTCACGGTAAAACTACTATCACCAGCCAGCACAAATCAGATCGTTCATCATGCCTGTCAAAGCGTTGCT
>CAZPTM010000324.1:0-1610 GCA_964589665.1 uncultured Limnohabitans sp.
CCACAGCGCATGCCGCGCACGCGTCAGGGCCACGTACCACAGGCGCAGGTCTTCGCGCAGGCGGTCGCGGTCGGCACGCTGAACATCGGCGTCATCAAACGCCAGCGACCATTCGCGCTGGCCGTCTGCGGTTTCCCGTTGCAGCAACCGCGTATTTTTACGCTCCACTTGGCGCAAGGCGTGCGCAAACGGCACACACACCACCGAATACTCCAGCCCTTTGCTTTTATGGATGGTGATGACTTGCACTAAGGCCTCGTCACTTTCCAGGCGCAGGATTTGTTCGTCCGCGTCCTGCCCCTGCCCGGCTTCGTGCACGGCTTGGGCCAACCAGCGAATCAGGGCCTGCTCGCCGTCCAACGTCTGGCTGGCGTTTTGCAGAAGCTCGGCCAGGTGCAGCACATTGGTCAAGCGGCGCTCACCATCGGACTGGGCGCGCCAACGCTGGTGCAGCTGCAACCGGTGCAGCGACTGGCGCAGCATGGCCAGCACGCCTTGCGCCTGCCAGACCTGGCGCAGCTCGCGCAGCTGCTTCACCCGCTCGTCAAGGAGCACATCGTCCTCAGCCATGGCCTGCAACTCGGCCAGACTCAAGCCCACGGTGCCCGTACCGAGGGCGGCGCGCACGGCGCGTAAATCCTGCGGATGGGCCACGCCCTGCAACCACAGACACAGGTCTGCCGCTTCGTCGCTGGCAAAGACCGAGTCGCGGTCCGACAAATACACCGAGGCCACACCACGCTCGCGCAAGGCTTTGCGCACCGCATCAGCCTCGGCACCGGTACGCACCAGCACGGCAATGTCTTTGGGCTGCAGCGGTTTGCCGGGCTGGCCGGGCAGGCCGGGCTGCACATAGCGGGCCTGCGGGTCGGACAGGCAGGCGACGACATGTTCGGCACACAAGCCTGCCAGATGTTTCATGGCCTGGCGCTGGTTGCGCAGCGTGCCGTCGTGCACCCAGGTCAGCGCGGGCATAGTGCCTTGCGTGGTTTCAAGAACCTGGCCCAAACCGTTCGCGTTGACGGGCTCAAAAGGCACCGGATCTTCCTGGCTGGTGCGGTAGTCGAACGCACCACCGGGCAAAGCGTCGCCCAGCTTGAAAAAGCCATTGACCGCATCCACCACCGCCTGAGTCGAGCGGAAGTTGGTGCCCAGCACATGGTGGCGCCCTTCGGTGGCGCGGCGTGCACGCAGGTAGCTGTGAATGTCGGCCCCACGGAACGCGTAAATGGACTGCTTGGGGTCGCCAATCAGGAGCAAGGCCGTGTCCTGCCGGTTGTCTGCGAGTTGGTAAATGGCGTCGAACAACTGCAGCTGCAGCGGCGAGGTGTCCTGAAATTCGTCGACCAAGGCTACCGGAAATTGCGTGCGCAAGCGCTGCGCCAAACGCTCGCCGCTGTCGGGGCGGGCCAAGGCAGTGGCCAGGCGTTGCAGCATGTCGGCAAAGCCAAACTGGGCCGTGCGGCGCTTGAGCTCGCGCAAGCGTGCGCTGACGGTGCTGCGGGCGTGCAGGCGTGCGGCGTGACTGATATCGGGCAACTTTGCTAATTCGGCAAGAAGGTTTTCGTAAGCCAGGAACTCTTCGGGCAGCTCTACAGCTGGCGCCGCTT
>CAZPTM010000325.1:0-1607 GCA_964589665.1 uncultured Limnohabitans sp.
AACGTTTGGCGCCAGCCGTGCCCAAGACCTGCAGGTATGCGATCACCGCATCCATCTCGGTCTTGTCTTTGACGGCCTCCGTTGCACCCGCAATGTCGTCATCCGTGTAGGGCACGCCCACTTTGCGCAGTCCCTTCATGTGTGCGGGCAATGACGCGCCATCCACCGCATTTGCAGCAAGCCAGGGATAGGACGGCATGTTGGACTCGGGCACCACGTCGCGCGGGTTGTTCAAGTGGATGCGATGCCACTCGTCGCTGTAGCGGCCGCCCACACGCGCCAGGTCGGGCCCCGTGCGCTTGGAGCCCCACTGGAAGGGGTGGTCATAAACGAACTCACCCGCGACCGAGAACTTGCCGTAGCGCATGGTTTCGGCTTGCAACGGACGCACCATTTGCGAGTGGCAGTTGTAGCAGCCCTCGCGCTGATACACGTCCCGGCCCGCCAGCTGCAGCGGCGTGTAAGGCTTGAGGCCTGGCACCGGCTCGGTCGTGCTGTGCTGGAAAAACAGGGGCACGATTTCGACCAAACCGCCCACCGCCAACACCAAGGTGATGAGGACGATCATCAAAAAGTTATTGGTTTCGATGCGCTCGTGGGTGAAACCCTTGATTGGCTCATGACTCATGTTGATTCTCCTTAAGCCTGAGCAGTCGCAGCCGGAGCCGCTTCAGTTTGAGACTTACCCGCAGCGGTCATCAGCACGTTCCACAACATGATGAACATCCCCAACAGATACAACAGACCGCCCGTCAAGCGAATGACATAGAACGGGAAGGTGGACTTCACCGACTCCACGAAGGTGTAGGTCAAGGTACCGTCAGCATTCACAGAGCGCCACATCAAGCCCTGCATCACACCAGCGATCCACATCGCAGCGATGTACAGCACGATGCCGATGGTGGCGGTCCAGAAGTGGATTTCAATCGCTTTGATCGAATACATCTTGGCCTGACCAAACAAGCGTGGGATCAGGTAATAGATGGAACCCATGGTGATCAAGCCCACCCAACCCAAGGCACCCGAATGCACGTGGCCAATGGTCCAATCGGTGTAGTGCGACAAGGCGTTAACCGTCTTGATGGACATCATCGGGCCCTCGAAAGTCGACATGCCATAGAAAGACAGCGACACGATCAAGAAGCGCAAGACCGGGTCGTCACGCAATTTGTGCCACGCACCCGACAAGGTCATGATGCCGTTGATCATGCCGCCCCAAGAGGGTGCCAACAAAATCAGCGAGAACACCATGCCCACCGACTGGGTCCAATCGGGCAAAGCCGTGTAGTGCAAATGGTGAGGACCCGCCCACATGTACGTGAAGATCAGGGCCCAGAAGTGCACGATGGACAAGCGGTAGCTGTACACCGGGCGACCGGCTTGCTTGGGCACGAAGTAATACATCATGCCCAGGAAGCCAGCGGTCAGGAAAAAGCCCACCGCGTTGTGTCCGTACCACCACTGCACCATGGCGTCTTGCACGCCGGCATAGGCCGAATACGACTTCATCGCGCCCACCGGAATTGCAGCGCTGTTGACGATGTGCAGCAGGGCCACGGCAATGATGAACGCGCCGTAAAACCAGTTGCCCACATAAAAGTGGCGCA
>CAZPTM010000326.1:0-1606 GCA_964589665.1 uncultured Limnohabitans sp.
GGCCAGAACAGGGTGTGGAAGGTGATGATGTCCTTGCCAATAAAGTGGTACTGCTCCACCGCCGGGTCGGACATGAAGGCTTCGTAGTCCTTGCCGATCTTGCCGAAGTAGTTTTTGAGCGAGGCCAGGTAACCAATGGGCGCGTCCAGCCACACATAAAAGTATTTGCCTGGTGCGTCCGGAATCTCGATGCCGAAGTAGGGCGCATCGCGGGAAATGTCCCAGTCGCCCATTTTGGGCTTGCCGTCTTCGCCGGGTTCGATCCACTCGGCGATCTTGTTGAGAACTTCGGCCTGTACCGCGCCGCTGTTGGTCCACTGCGCCAGGAAGTCCAGGCAGCGCTTGTCCGAGAGTTTGAAGAAGAAATGCTCGGAGGTACGCAGCACCGGCGTAGCGCCTGACAGGGCGGAATAGGGGTTCTTGAGTTCGGTCGGGGCGTAGACCGCGCCGCAGCTTTCGCAGTTGTCGCCGTACTGGTCTTTGGCGCCGCACTTGGGGCATTCGCCTTTGATGAAGCGGTCGGGCAGGAACATGCCCTTGTCCGGGTCGTAGAACTGCTCAATCGTGCGGGTCTCGATCAGGCCCTGCTTTTTCAGGTCCAGGTAAATCTGCTGGGCCAGTGCGTGGTTTTCTGGGCCGTCGGTGCTGTGCCAGTTGTCAAAGGCGATGTGAAAACCGTCCAGATAAGGCTTGCGTCCCCCCGCAATGTTGGCCACGAACTGCTGGGGCGTAATGCCCGCTTTTTCGGCAGCGATCATGATCGGGGCGCCGTGCGCGTCGTCGGCACAGACAAAGTGCACCTCGTGGCCCTGCATGCGCATGGTCCGCACCCAGATGTCGGCCTGGATGTACTCCATGATGTGGCCGATGTGGAAGTTGCCGTTGGCGTACGGCAGGGCGGTGGTGACAAAAAGCTGGCGGGGTGCGTCGGACATGGCTTTAGGGATTTATGCTTGCAAACCTCCGATTTTATGAGTTGTCGCTACACTGCCTGCTGTTTTGAGAAAGACCCCCATGCCCATCCCCGAACAATTGCTCCAAGCCCTGCAAACCGTCATCGACCCGAACACCGGCAAGGACTTTGTGTCCACCAAGCAACTCAAGAACCTCCAGGTCGACGGGGGTAAGGTGTCTTTCGAGGTGGAATTGGGCTATCCGGCCAAAAGCCAGATTGCAGCTCTGCAGGCGGCTTTGGAAGCTGCGGCCAAGTCTGTGGCCGGGGTGCAGCAGGTGTCGGCCACAGTCAGCACCAAAATCATTGCGCATCAGGTGCAGCGCGGTGTGCAGCTGTTGCCGGGCGTGCGCAACATCATTGCTGTCGCTTCGGGCAAGGGCGGTGTGGGCAAAAGCACCACGGCGGCCAATCTGGCGCTGGCGCTGACCGCCGAGGGCGCGCGCGTGGGCGTGCTGGATGCCGACATTTACGGCCCCAGCCAGCCGATGATGCTGGGTGTCAGCGGTCGCCCTGACACGCACGATGGCAAAACCATGGAGCCGCTCGAAAACCATGGCGTGCAGGTCATGTCGATTGGCTTGCTGGTGGATGCCGACGACGCCATGATCTGGCGCGGCCCCATGGCCACGCAGGCGCTGGAGCAGTTGCTGC
>CAZPTM010000327.1:0-1602 GCA_964589665.1 uncultured Limnohabitans sp.
GCTTGGCCACGGGGGCCAGAGAGTCTTCGGGTTTGAACTCGCCTTCGGTGGGGCGACCCAAGTGGCTGGTGACCATGACGGCAGCGCCAGCCTTCAGCGCCATTTCGATGGCCGGGACGCTGGCGCGGATGCGGGTGTCTTCAGTGATGTTGCCCGCATCATCTTGCGGAACGTTCAGGTCAGCGCGGATGAACACGCGCTTGCCAGCAACTTGGCCTTGGGCGCACAGGTCGGAAAAACGGATCACTTGCATGGGGCATCTTTCTGATCAAAATATCTTTCCCATTTTAAGAGTCCACCCTCACCCCGGACTGACGAAACCACAGGTTCGTTCCCCGAACAATCGCAGCCGCGGGTCACTTACCAGCCCAAGCCCAGGTGCAGCGGCAGGTACACGCCCATACCGGCCACAATGGTCCACAAGACATTGCGTTTCCAGAAGAAAACCGCCCCGCCCACAAAGGCCGCATACAGGCGCGCATCGAGCAGCGTGGTGATGACCTGACCTTGGCTCATGAAGACCTCAGGCGCGATCACGGCCGACAAAGCTGCAATCGGTGCGTATTGCAGCCCCCGCTGGGCCCATCCCGGCAGATGCCAAGGCTTGCTCGACATGAAAAAGAAACCTCGCGTGACCACAGTCACCACTGTCAGGCCCACAATCACGAGCATGATCCAGACGTCGTGGCCCGTCATGCTGCAGCTCCTGTGCGGGGGTGCATTTTCTCAACTGTGAGCGCCAGAATCACCGCCACAGCAATCGCCACCACGATGTTGAGCTTCAAAGGCAAGGCAAACGCCAGTACCGCCGCCACCGCTGCCACCGCCGCAGCCATGATGCGCAGGCGCGAACTGGCCAGCGAACACTGAATACCGATCAAACACAAAATGCCGGCAAAGCCCAGCCCCCATTGCGTGGGGATGAAATTGGCCAGTGCAATGCCGATCAGACTGGCCGAAATCCAGCTGAGCCAGTTGCAGAAATAGTTGCCGGTGAACCAGGCCTCTTGCTCCAGCAATACCTCGGGCGTTTTACCCGGATGCGGGTACTGACGCACAAAGAGCACATAGGTAATGTCCCCAGTCAGGTAAGCGTGCCACATGCGCTGCACCAGTGGCAGGTGCATCAGGTAATCGCGCAAGTGCAGGCTGAACACCACAAAGCGCAGGTTGACGCAAAACGCTGTGGCCAGAATCACCCAGATGGGAGCCCCGGCAATGATCAATGGCGTGGCGGCCAGCTGCGCGCTGCCTGCAAACACAAATAGGGTCATGGCCACAGCCTCGAACACACTCAGGCCGGACTTGACCATGGCCACGCCAGTCATCATGCCCCAGGCCGCAATACCCGGCGCTTGCGGCAACAGCGCACGCAGCCCGTCCATGAAGGCCGGATGCTGGCGCAAACGCGCTTGCAAAAACATCAAGCGGCCAGCCTTTGGCCGACCTGCAACGGGCAGCCACGCAAAAAGTCTGCCGCGCTCAAGCGCTTGCCGCCTGGACGTTGCAGCTGCGTCAGGCACAGCTGCCCTTGCCCACAGGCCACGCGCACGCCGCTGGCATCAGCTTGCACCACCGTGCCTGGCTCAGCCACACCGACCA
>CAZPTM010000328.1:0-1601 GCA_964589665.1 uncultured Limnohabitans sp.
TTATGACAAGAGCGAGAGCGGTAACGACAACATCGGCCAAGAAGCGTCGCCGGACAATTTGGCGGCCAATCCACACGAAGTTAATTTTGACACCGTCACTCTGAACAATGTTGACCAGCACGGCTTTGGCGGCGCCTACAACTCGGTCAAGCGGTTTGTTAAAACACTGCGCCACAAGGAGCCTGAGCAGTTTGACCGCCTGATGTTCATGCCCGGTGAAGAGATGCAGGTGGACTATGGCGAAGGCGCACTTACGCGTGTGCCTGGCAGCGATAAATACCGCAGACCACGTTTGTTTGTGGCCACGCTGCGCTACTCTCGCGCCAGCTTTCGTTGCGTGGTGTGGCACTCCAGCCAGGAGACCTGGGCACGCTTACACGAGCAGGCGTTGCGCCACTTTGGTGGTTGCCCCCAGTACGTCGTGTTGGACAACCTCAAAGAAGGCGTGCTCAAGCCTGACCTGTACGAGCCTGAGCTCAATCCGGTGTACGCCGCCATGTTGAAACATTACGGCGTGGTGGCCGATCCGGCCCGCGTGCGCGACCCTAATCGCAAGGGCACGGTGGAAAGTGCCATTGGTCACACGCAGGGCACGGCCTTGAAGGGGCGGCGCTTTGAAAGCATCGAAGAGCAAAACGAATTTTTACTCAAGTGGGAAAGCAAATGGGCGGCCACCCGCATCCACGGCACCGAACGGCGCCAGGTTCGGGTCATGTTTGAAGAAGAGCGCGCCCACCTCAAACCGTTGCCGCTGCTGCCCATGCAGTACTTCAAGCAAGAGCTGCGCACCGTCTGCGACGACTCCTGCGTTCGCGTTCAGCACAGCAGCTACGCTGCGCGCCCGGCTGCCATTGGCGACAAGGTGCTGGTGCGCATCTTTGATCGCCACATTGAAATCTTGGACAAACGCACCGGCGCTTTATTGCGCACCCATCTCAAAGCTGAGCGTCCAGGCAGTGTGGTGCTACCCGACAGCGAGCGGATCTTCAACCCTTCGCGAGAAACCCGCTTCATCCTGCGTCAGGCCAAGGAGATAGGCGCCAACGCGAGTCGACTGTGCGAATTGCTCTTTGCCCTCGAGGGTCGGGTGGGGCAGCGCAAGCTGTGGGGTATCGTTAGCCTGGCCAAGCACTACCCACGCCAATACATTGATGCTGCCTGTGCCCAGGCCTTGGAGCAAGGGGGGTACAGCTACAAAAACGTGCGCACCCTCACTGAACAAGCTATGAAAGAGGCGCTGGATGCGGCTGATATCAACGCCAGCGGCGCACACGCCAAAGACCTGACACAGCAACACGAGTTGATTCGCCAAGGCAATGAATACGGCGAGCTGTTCACACACGCGGCCCAGGCCACACAGGAGGTGCTGTGATGATGAGCATGACAGAAATCGAACGTGCGCTGCGCCAGTTGCGCCTGTCCGGCATCGCCGAGACCTTGAGCACACGGGTGATGCAAGCACAAGCGGCCCAAGAGTCATTCATCGAGACCTTCTCAGCCATGTTGCAAGATGAATTAGACCGGCGTCAGTCGCGCCTGATCGAGAGGCGCTACAAACGATCAGGGCTGGGCGAAAGACTCACCCTGGTGGACATGGACTG
>CAZPTM010000329.1:0-1591 GCA_964589665.1 uncultured Limnohabitans sp.
GACCGCACCGAAGTGACCATTGGGCAATTTGCCCGATATGTCCAGGCCACGGGCGTGCGTACTCGCGCAGAGCAAGAGGGCGGGGGCTTTGAATTCGTGGCAGGCTGGCAGCGTCGCCCGGGCTGGACCTGGCGCCAGCCTGATGGTGTGCCTGCTGCTCCTGATCTGCCTGCTGTCCATCTGACCCATGCTGAAGCCGCGGCTTACTGCCAGTGGGCCGGTGGGCGATTGCCCACAGCGGCTGAATGGCGCCGAGCGGGCTTTACCGAGATGCGCGCCGCGCCACCTTCACCCTGGGTGCAAGGCAAGACCTATCCCTGGACCACAGGCGATAGCCCGCAAGGAGCCAACACCAGCGATTCGGACCCTTGGCCTCGGGCTGCGCCTGTCACGCAGACGTCTGCCGGTGTCAATGGGCTGCACGATATGGGAGCCAATGTGTGGGAGTGGGCTAGCGACGCCCGTGGCCAGGAGCGTCAGACCTTAGGTGGCTCCTGGTGGTACCCGGCTTACCAGATGAAGGCTGATGTGCAGGCTTTTAAAAGCGCCGACTTCTACGCGGTCTACATCGGTTTTCGATGCGTATACGAGCCTGGTGCGCACCGTTAATGGCTTTCATGTGAAGATTGCTTGAGGACTACAGCACGCTTTCCATGAACTATCGGAGGGAATCGGTTGCCTACTGAGCCTCAGTTTGCTAGAGCCAGCGCGATGTATTCGCGCCTGACTGTGGACTTGGGGCAGACCCCTTTGGGCAGCTCAAACCACTCGCGCACATCCTGCTCCAGCCCGACGCCGTGCATGAAGTTGTAGATGGCTTTTTTGAGGCCGCGTCCCAGCACATCGTGGTCTACGCCCTTGGGCATGGGCGTGGGGTCGATGAAGCCGATGTCGTTCTTGGCGAAGGTTACTGGCGGCAGCGGCACCAGCTGCACGCCATAGGCTTCGGGGTTCAGGCCCACGGGTGAGTGCACAGTGCAGACAAAGCGGTGGAAGAAGCCGCTGTGGATGCAGCCGTTTTCAAACAGCTGGCGGACGTATTCGAGGGCGTCCACCGTGTCCTGCAGGTTTTGGGTTGGAAAGCCGTACATCAAGTAGGCATGCACCAGAATGCCTGCGTCGGCCATGCCCCGTGTGACGCGGGCCACTTGGTTGACCGTGACGCCTTTTTGCATCAGGCTCAGCAGTCTGTCCGACGCCACCTCCAGGCCGCCCGACAGCGCGATGCAGCCGCTGTCGGCCAGCAGCTCGCTCAGCTCGGGGGTGAAGGTTTTTTCAAAGCGGATGTTGCCCCACCAACTGATCTGCACGTTCCGGCGCAGCAGTTCCTCGGCCAGGGCCTTGAGCATCTTGGGCGGCGCAGCTTCGTCCACGAAGTGGAAGCCGGTCTGGCCGGTCTCGGCCACGATGCGCTCGATGCGGTCCACCAGGGTGCTGGCGCTCGCGGTCTCGTAGCGGCCGATGTAGTCCAGGCTCACATCGCAGAAGCTGCACTTTTTCCAGTAGCAGCCGTGGGCGATGGTGAGCTTGTTCCAGCGGCCATCGCTCCACAAACGGTGCATGGGGTTGAGCATGTCCAGCAGGCTCAGGT
>CAZPTM010000330.1:0-1582 GCA_964589665.1 uncultured Limnohabitans sp.
GTCAACTCAGCCAGCTCACTCATCCCCTCGGATGGTGCTGCGCATGCAACACCTTCAAGCGTTCGCGGGCCACATGGGTGTAGATGGTGGTGGTGGAAATGTCGGCGTGTCCCAGCAGCATTTGCACGGCCCGCAAGTCCGCCCCGTGGTTAAGTAAATGCGTGGCAAATGCGTGGCGCAGGGTGTGTGGTGACATCGGCGCGGTGATGCCTGCTTGCAGCGCGTAGCGCTTGACCAGGTTCCAGAACATGATGCGCGACATGGCCGTACCTGGCTTGGGGCCGCTGGTGGTGATGAACAAGTCTTGCGTCTGGCGCGAGCCCAGCAGTTGCTGGCGTACCGGCATGTAGCGTTGCAGCCAGTCGCCCGCCGCTTCGCCAAAGGGCACCAGCCGCTCCTTGCTGCCTTTGCCCATGACGCGCAAAACCCCTTCGTTCAGGGCCACATGCAGGGTTTTGAGGCCCACCAGCTCGCTCACGCGCAAGCCGCTGGCGTACATCAACTCCAGCATGGCTTTGTCGCGCACGCCCAGTTCATCATTCGTGTCAGGCGCGTTCAGCAAGGCGTCCACCTGCGCTTCGCTCAAGGTCTTGGGCATGCGAGGCGTTTGTTTGGCCGTGAGCATGCGCAGCGTAGGGTCTTGCGGGCACAGGTTTTGGCGCTGCGCCCAACGGTAAAAGCGCTTGAACACCGTCAGCCGGCGGTTGGCCGTGGTGGCTTTGGTGCTGGCGTGGCGCTCGGCAAAGTAGCTTTGCAGCTGCGTTTCCTGCACTTGCAGCAGGCCCAGGCCTTGCGGCTGAAGCCACCGTGCAAACAGTTGCAGGTCGCGCCGATAGGCGGCCAGCGTGTTGGGCGAGAGGCCATCTTCGAGCCACAAGGCATCGGCAAAACGGTCCAGCAATGCAGCGTCTGCAAGTTCCATGCGCGGGGATGATACCCTCGGCGCTGCCGGACACCGACCTCATGAACTACGCCCAACTGCTTTTCCCCGACTTTTCGCTCATTTTGATCGGCTACCTGCTGTGCCGTTACACCGCGCTTAACCGCAGTGTGTGGCAGCCGGTGGAATCGTTGGTCTATTACTTTCTGTTCCCGGTGCTGCTGTTTTATTCCATCACCAAAAGCCCAATGGATATACGGGTGGCGTCGAGCATGATGGCCGCAGGCCTGAGCCTGGGCGTCAGTGCCATCGCACTGACCTACAGCCTGCCCTACTGGCCCTGGCTGGGCAAATACCTGCAAGCACGCGACCACGCGGCCAGCGCGCAAGTGGCGTTTCGTTTCAACTCTTTCATTGGCCTGGCACTGGCCGAACGCTTGGCCGGGGCGCAAGGGTTGCAGCTGGTGTCGGTGCTGATTGGGGTGTGCGTGCCGTTGTTCAACGTGGGTGCGGTGTGGCCTATGGCAAGGCATGCCAACTTGCACATTTGGCGGGAGCTGGCCCGCAACCCGTTGATTTTGGCCACCTTGTCTGGCTTGCTGGCCAACCTGGCAGGGTTTCATATACCCGAGTGGAGTGCCCCCACCCTCAGCCGCATTGGCGCGGCGTCGGTAGCGCTGGGCCTGATGGCGGCTGGTGCCG
>CAZPTM010000331.1:0-1576 GCA_964589665.1 uncultured Limnohabitans sp.
CCAAACCCATGCCAAGGAGCAAGAAATGAAGTCCACCACGCAACAGATTCGCATGATCGAGGCCAAGCAGCCCAAGGTCAGCAACGGCGGCATGCCGGCGCGCAACACGCCGACCAACGCGCACATGGCCGCGTGCTACGGCAAGAATGACGGCAGCGTCAACGTCAAAGCGACTGTGAATGCGGTTCTGAGCCGCATCAAGAAGTAACGCATCGCTTACACTGCCCACTTACACTGCCCAACATGGCTGACTATTCCGGAATCAATGCCGTTGCGGCAGTCGCTGTTGGCGGCTCTGCCAAGGACAAAAGCTCTGCCGACGTGCTGTCCACAGCGCGGGCGCGCCTGTCGATGGCGATTTCGGCGTACAGCGAAAGCCGCGAGGACGAGCTGGACGACCTGCGGTTCTATGCCGGCAGCCCGGACAACCACTGGCAGTGGCCTGCGGACGTGCTGGCCACGCGCGGCGCGGTGCAGGGCCAGACGATCAACGCCAGGCCGTGCCTGACCATCAACAAGCTGCCGCAGCACGTCAGGCAGGTCACCAACGACCAGCGGCAGAACCGGCCCAGTGGCAAGGTTATTCCTGCCAACGAACACGCCGACCCCGAAGTGGCGGAAGTGTTCAACGGGCTGGTGCGGCACATCGAGTACATGTCGGACGCCGACGTGGCTTACGACACCGCCTGCGAGAACCAGGTTACCTACGGCGAAGGATATCTGCGCCTGATCACCGAGTATTGCGACGAGAACACGTTCGATCAGGACATCAAGATCAAGCGAGTGCGCAATAGCTTCTCGGTGTACATGGACCCGATGATCCAGGACCCCTGCGGCGCTGACGCCCAGTGGTGTTTCATCACGGAAGACCTGACCCGCGAGGAATACGAGCGCCTGTACCCCGACGCTGCGCCCATTACCACGCTGATGAGCCTGGGCGTGGGCGATGCGTCCATCAGCCAATGGCTGAACGAAAACACGGTACGGATTGCGGAGTATTTCTACTACGACATCAAGCGCGAAACTCTGAACCTGTACCCGGGCAACCTGACGGCCTTTGACGGCACGCCAGAGGACAAGATGCTGCGGGCGCAGTTTGGCAAGCCGCTGCGATCGCGCCAGTCCGACCGCCGCCGCGTCAAGTGGTGCAAGATCAACGGCTACGAAATCCTCGAGGAATCGGAGTGGGCCGGCAAGCACATTCCGGTGGTGCGCGTTGTCGGCAACGAGTTCGAGGTTGAGGGCCGCATCTACCTGAGCGGCCTGGTGCGCAACGCCAAAGACGCGCAGCGCATGTACAACTACTGGACTTCGCAAGAAGCCGAGATGCTGGCGTTGGCGCCCAAGGCACCGTTCATCGGCTACGGCGGCCAGTTCGAGGGCTACGAAACCCAGTGGAAGACCGCCAACACCCAGAACTGGCCCTACCTCGAGGTCAACCCCGACGTCACTGACGGCTCGGGTGCGGTGCTGCCGCTGCCGCAGCGCGCGCAGCCGCCGATGGCGCAGACGGGCCTGATCCAGGCCAAGATGGGCGCCAGCGAGGACATCAAGGCCTCCACGGGTCAATACAACG
>CAZPTM010000332.1:0-1575 GCA_964589665.1 uncultured Limnohabitans sp.
GGCATGGTCTGTGTAGAACCGTAATAAAGCGTGCCATCAGGGCGAACGATGAACACGCCCGGTTCGCTGAACAGCGCGGGTTCCTCAATCCCAATCGAGGTCAGGCCGCGGGAGGTGCTGATGTACAAACCCCACTGACGTGCGGTTTGCAGGTTGAGGTCGTAGCCCACACGCAGGTGTTCCGCCTTGATCTTGTCGGCCATGGCCTGGGCACGCTCGGCGTTGTCACTGCTGACAGCGACCACCTGTACACCGCGTTTTTCAAACTCGGGCATCAGGCGTTCGAGTTCCATCAGGTATTTGGCGCAGATGGGGCAATGCAGGCCACGGTAAAAGACGACCAGGTCAAACGTGGTTGCAGGTGTGGCGCCCAGCACGTAGCGTCCACCCCCGACCAGAGGGATGCTGAGGGCGGGGACCGGCTGGCGCGGAGTCAAGGCGAGGGTGCTCATGTGAATTCCTTTCAGGTGGGCTGCCGTCACATTGCAAGGGCGGCATGGAGGCAAGTGTGCAGTATGATCTGCATCCATAAATTCAATTAAATTTGCAATTCGTTCAAAATGACCGATCCCAAACTTGACCGCCTGTCGGCCCTACTAGAAGGCTTGGCGCCCGTGGTGACAATGCGTTTGTCACCGCATGGAAGGCTGGAGGGGGAGCTACAGCCCGAGAATGACAGCGCTTTGCAACTGTTGTTTCTGACCCGTGGGCATGCTGAACTGCAGATTGCAGGAGTGTCCCAGCGCATTGAGGCACCGACCTTGGTGGCGGTCGGGGCCTGCGAGCCCTTTGTGCTGCATCAATTCAGTGTCGATGACCCACATCGCCTGATCACCGCCCATGTGCAGCTGACGGGCCCAGTGGCAACCCTATTTCTGGAGGAGTTCGACCAGCCGCGAACGGTTTACCTGGCGCATGAGGAACCGGCACTGTGTCTGGCCGTGGCTATGATCGAATCCGAATTGAATGCACCGCGTTGCGGACAACCCGCATTGCTCAACCGCGCAGGCGACATCCTTTTCATTGGCCTGCTTCGGCACCTGGTGGCCAACCCCGCCGCACAGGGCACTGGCTTGTTCAATGGCCTGGCCGATCACCGCATTGCCCGTGCGCTAGTGGCGATGCATCAGCGTCCGGCATTTGGCTGGAATCTGGCACTTCTGGCTGAGGAGGCGGGCATGTCACGCACGGCCTTTGCTACCAAGTTCCGTGAAACTATGCGGCGTCCGCCCGGAAAGTATCTGGCAGCGATTCGCCTAGCGATCGCCCGACGTGCCGTGGATCTGGGCAAAGGACTCAAAGAGGCGGCTAGGGTTGCTGGGTATGAGAACAGCTCGGCGCTGTCTCGTGCTCTGGCGAAGGTACGGTTGCAGTCGGCCTTGAATTGATAGCGAGAGGTTCGAATCTCCGACCCCACCAAAATAAGGGGGTCTGAAAACTGAGCGAGTTAGTTAAACAATCTCTTCTGCCCCGCCAAAATTACCAGCACTAACTTGCTCATGGCCACGTGAGCTAGCACTGAGCCCCGCACCACGCGGGGCTTTTTGCTTTGGGCTGTTCAGCTCGCTGCCCTAA
>CAZPTM010000333.1:0-1570 GCA_964589665.1 uncultured Limnohabitans sp.
TGCATGTCGCGCGGGTGCAGGCCGATGCTGGGCTCATCCAACACGAACAGGGTGTTGACGAGGCTGGTGCCGAGCGCGGTGGTGAGGTTGATGCGCTGGACCTCGCCACCACTCAAGGTGCGGCTCTGGCGGTCGAGCGTGAGGTAGCCGATGCCCACATCGCACAGGTATTTGAGGCGGGTGGTGATTTCTTCGAGCAACAACTTGAGGGCCTGGGCCTCTGCGTCCTGCGAAGCTTGTGCGACGGCACTGGCACTCATGCGGTCAAAGAATCGACGCAGCCGGTCGATCGGCATGAGCATGGTGTCGTGCAGACTCAGTCCCGGCAGGGCTTCAAGCTGCTCGCGTGACCACTTCACGCCTGTGGGCATGAAACGTTTGGACGGCTCCAGCACCGCATCGGCATCTTCCTTGGAACCGATCCGCCACAGCAGGCTCTCGGTCTTCAGACGCGCACCACCGCAACTGGGGCACTCGGTGTAGCTGCGGTACTTGGACAAGAGCACGCGAATGTGCATCTTGTAGGCCTTGCTTTCCAGGTACTCGAAGAAACGCGCAATGCCGTACCACTGCTGGTTCCACTTGCCGTTCCAGTTGGGCGAACCCTTGATCACCCAGTCTTTTTGCGCCTCGGTCAGCTTGGCCCAGGGCGTGTCGCGCGGAATGCCTGCGGTCTCGGCGTGGCGCATCAGGTCGTCCTGGCACTCTTTCCAGGCGGGCGTCTGGATGGTCTTGATGGCCCCGGCACGCAGCGTGAGTTTCTCGTCAGGAATCACCAGGCCATAGTCCACACCAATGACGCGGCCAAAGCCACGGCAAGCCTCGCAGGCGCCAACAGCCGAGTTGAATGAGAACATCGACGGGATGGGGTCGGTGTAGCGCTGGTCGCTGTCAGGGCAATGCAGGCCGATGGAAAAGCGCCAGACGGACTGCCGCGCTTCGCTCGCAGTGACGATGTTGGGTGCGTCATCGCGTGGAACGACGCGATCCCCTTCCACATAGACATTTAGACGACCACTACCGCGCTTGAGCGCGACTTCGATGGCTTCAACCACACGGGCTTTCTCGGCGCTGGACAGGCGAAAACGATCCGCCACCACGTCGAGCACTTTGCGTGCCCCGGTGGGTGTGGCCACTTCGCGCTCGGCCTGCACCTTGGTGAATCCGCTGGCTGAAAGCCATTGTTCGACCTGCTCGGCCGTGGTGTTGGACGGCAGCTCCACCGGGAATGTCAGGTACAGGCGCGGGTCACCTGCTTGAGCAGCGCGACGCTGCAGTTCTGCATAAATCGTTTCGGGGCTGTCGTGGCGCACGGGTTGAGCCGTGTCTTTGTCAAACAACTGCCCCAATCGCGCAAACAACAACTTCAGGTGGTCGTTGAGTTCGGTCATGGTGCCCACGGTGGAACGTGAGCTGCGTACCGGGTTGGTCTGATCAATGGCAATGGCCGGAGGCACACCATCTACCCGATCCACAGCGGGCTTGTCCATGCGGTCCAGGAACTGGCGCGCATAGGCGCTGAAGGTCTCCACATAGCGCCGCTGGCCCTCGGCGTACAGTGTGTCGAACA
>CAZPTM010000334.1:0-1560 GCA_964589665.1 uncultured Limnohabitans sp.
TCGCTGGGCGGCATGCGCTGCAGCGCGTCGCCACCGCGCAGCTGCAGGGCGCGGGCCACACCCGCGCGCTCAGCATTACGCTGGGCAAAGTCGACCATGCGGTGCGCCACATCGCTGCCAAAGACAGGTGCGGTGGGTGCGTGTTCCATGGCGCGTGCTTCGTCTTTCAGGCCTTGCCACACATGCGCCTGGAAGGGCATCAGTTTTTCAAAACCAAAACGGCGCTGGCTGCCCGCAGCAATGCCGCAGGCGATTTGTGCGGCCTCAATGGGGATGGTGCCGCTGCCGCAACATGGGTCGTACAACGGGGTGGTGGCGTCCCAGCCACTGGCAGCAATCATGGCTGCGGCCAAGGTTTCCTTGAGCGGCGCATCGCCTTTGTCGGTGCGCCAGCCACGCTTGAACAGCGGCTCGCCGGAGGTGTCGATGTAGAGCGTGACATGCTCGCGTGTCAGGTGAGCGTAGATGCGCACATCGGGCCAGGTGGTTTCCACGCTGGGGCGCTCGCCGCGCTTGGCGCGGAAGCGGTCGGCTACCGCATCTTTGATTTTGAGCGCGGCAAAGTTCAGGCTCTTGAGTGGGCTGTGTTGCGCGGTGATCTCGATCTTGAAGGTTTGCTTGGGCGTGAACCAGATCTCCCAGGCCACGTTGCTGGCGGCTTCGTACAGATCGGCTTCGCTGCGGTAGGGGGTGTGCGAGAGCTGCACCAGCACGCGCTGCGCCAGTCGGCTGTGCAGGTTCAGGCGCATGGCTTCGCGCCAGCTGGCATTGACCACCACGCCGCCGCGGCCAGTCATCAGGTCGTGCCCGGTCAGGCCAGTGAGGTGGTGTACCTCATCGGCCAGAAATTCTTCAACCCCTGCGGCGCAGGGCATGAACAGTTGCAGTGAATTCACAGATTTCTTTTTAAAGCGTTTTGCGCAAGTTGGCGGGGGCGATTTTGAGCGCCTCTCGGTATTTGGCCACAGTGCGGCGGGCACAGTCGATGCCTTGCTCCTTGAGCATGTCAGAGAGTTTGCTGTCGGACAGGGGTTTGGCGGGGTTCTCTGCGGCCACCAGTTGTTTGAGCAGGGCGCGCACGGCGGTGCTGGAGGCCGCATTGCCGCTTTCGGTGCCCAGGCCGGAACCAAAAAAATACTTGAGCTCGAAAGTGCCCTGCGGGGTAGCCATGTATTTAGCGGTGGTTACGCGGCTGATGGTGGACTCGTGCATACCCAGCTCGTCGGCAATCTCGCGCAGCACCAGCGGACGCATGGCCAGCTCACCTTGCACAAAGAAATTGCGTTGGCGCTCGACAATGGCGCTGGAGGCCCGCAAGATGGTGTCAAAGCGCTGCTGGATGTTCTTGATGAACCAGCGCGCTTCCTGCAAGCGTTGCTGCAGAGCTTGGTGCGCATCACTCTTACCACCACGCAGTGCTCGGGCGTAAATATCGTGCACGCGCAGTTTGGGCATGACTTCGGGGTTGAGCTGCACACGAAAGCGTGGCGGTTGCGAGCGGGCAATGGTGGTGACGATGACATCGGGCACCACAATGTTCTGCTGGACCTGCACAAAGGC
>CAZPTM010000335.1:0-1533 GCA_964589665.1 uncultured Limnohabitans sp.
AAGTCCAGGGCCACGGCGCGACTCTGGCTGAACCGGCGCTCGGGCGTGTTGTCGGGCAGCAGTTCCCAGTTGCGGTTGTCGGTGCTGGCCACGGTGCCGGTGCGCATGAGGCGCTTGAGCTCGGCGCCTTGGCAACCGGTGATTTCGCTCACGGCTTTTTCGAGTGCCACCTGGATTTCGGCCAGCGCCGGAATGGGTACCCACAGCGGCAGCTCCTCGTCGAGCACATGGTCTTCGCGCACATAGGCATGGGCCAGTACATAGTCGCCGAGTTGCTGGGTGGTGCGCAGGCCGGCGCAGTGACCCACCATGAGCCAGGCGTGCGGACGCAGCACGGCAATGTGGTCGGTGATGTTCTTGGCATTGGCTGGGCCCACGCCAATGTTGACCATGGTGATGCCGCTGTGGCCGTCGCGTACCAGGTGGTAGGCAGGCATTTGCGGCAGGCGCGGCGGCGCTGCACCCAGCGCATCGTCCGGCTCGGCGGGTAAGCCGACGCGCCTTGTCACCACATTGCCCGGCTCCACAAACGCGGTGTAGGGGCTGTCAGGATTGGCCATTTCGGCATGGCCCAGCGCGATGAATTCGTCGATGTAGAACTGGTAGTTGGTGAACAGCACATAGTTCTGGAAGTGCGCCGGACTGGTGCCGCTGTAGTGACGCAGGCGGTGCAGCGAGTAGTCGGCGCGTGCGCCAGGGAACAGCGACAAAGGTTGAGCCTGGCCGTGCGCACTTTGCCAGGTCCCGTTGGCAATGCTGTCGTCCATGGCCGAGAGGTCGGGCAAGTCAAATACATCGCGCATGCGGGCGCGGCGCTCGGCGTTCATCTCGCCTTCCATGTGCTCGTTTTCGGCGAACGAAAAATGGACCGGCATGGGCTCCTTGCTGGTGCCTACTTCAAGCTTCGCCCCGTGGTTGCGGATGAGCAGGTCGAATTGTTCGCGCAGGTAATCAGCAAACAAATCCGGCCGGGTGAGGGTGGTTTCGTATTTGCCCGGCGCTGCCACAAAGCCGTAGCTCAGGGGTTCGGTGTCCGTGGTGCTGGTGGCTGCGTGCGTCGTTTCGATGCGTACATAGGGGTAGCAGGCGCGCACCCGGCCAGGCAAATCTTCGCCCGCAACGTAGCGCTGCATCGCCGCACGCAAATGCGTCACGCTTTGCTGATAGAGGGTTTGTACGCGCGCGAGTGCAGCGTCGGCATTGTCGAAATGTTCGGGGGCGATGAAAGGGGTGGGCATGTGCATGCCCCCCATTGTGCTACGGCTATGTGACGCTTGCTGTTTACATGCTGCGGCGGTACTGACCACCCACTTCGAACAGTGCGTTGGTGATCTGGCCCAGCGAACACACGCGCACCGCATCCATCAGCACCTCGAACACGTTGGTGTTGTCAATCACGGCCTGCTGCAGGCGCGCCAGCATGGCGGGGGCTTCTGCCTTGTGACGTTCGTGGAAGTCCTGCAGGCGCTTGAGCTGCGACTGTTTTTCTTCTTCGGTCGAGCGGGCCAGCTCCAGGCTCTCCAGCACTTCGTC
>CAZPTM010000336.1:0-1520 GCA_964589665.1 uncultured Limnohabitans sp.
GATCCTTTCGAAATCAGATTTCAGGGATCCATTTACAGGGCTGATCGAAAGATCGGCCCTTTTTTATGTCCGGCTTCAGCGTTTGAGAGCAGCGAGCTTTTCGCGTAATTTGGGCAAAGCGGCCAGCATGGCCTGGCGGCCCTGCTCGATCGAGCGCTCACGAGAGGCAAAGTCTGCGCTGCCCACGCCATTGAGCGCAGGACGCACCACCACATCGGCCTGTCGCAATGCCAGGGCGTTGATGCTGCGCCCCATGATGGTAAAAGTCTGCAGCAAAATTTTGAAGACATCGCCGGTCTCGCCTGATTGTGGGTCGCTGGAGATGTCCACAGCAAGCACAAAGTTTGCGCCCATCTGACGCGCTTGTTGTACCGGCACTGGTGCCACTAGCCCACCATCAACATACTCTCGCTCGCCTATTTTTACCGGCAAGAACACACCTGGCACCGCACTGGACGCGCGCACAGCTGTCCCGGTATTCCCACGGCGGAACACCACAGCTTCGCCCGTTCGCAAATCGGTGGCCACAATGCCCAAAGGCAGAGACATATTTTCGATCTGCCGGCCCTGCACTTGCTGGTTCACATATTGCGCAAGGGCATCGCCTTTGAGCGCTCCGCGATTGAACAGAGGCAAAAGCCAATCAGTGATGGCCGCTTCCTGCATGGCACCTGCCACCTGCTTGAGCTGAGTACCACTCATGCCACTGGCGTACATGGCAGCCACCAGACTGCCCGCTGATGTACCCGTGACATAGTGCGGACGAATTCCAGCTTCTTCGAGTACCTGAATCACGCCCACATGCGCAAACCCGCGCGCGGCACCGCCGCCCAGGGCCAGACCTATGCGAACCTCATCACCCGCGGGCAAGGGGGTAACGGATTCACCCACTTCGGAGCGAGGCAATTGGGGGCCACTGGCGCAACCGGCCAGCACAGCCGCCAAAAGAGCAAACCCCAGCCAACGCGACCAACGCCGACCGGGGAACAGTGCATCAGAAAAAGCAGGCATGGATTCAATACTCGCAATCAACCAAGACCGCGTATTTTGACGGCTGTCCGCCTGGCCTGGCAGACAGCCATCTGAATCAATGACGGATCAGGTGGTCAAACGCCGACAGCGCCGCTTTTGCCCCCTCACCCGCCGCGATGATGATTTGCTTGTAGGGCACGGTGGTGCAGTCGCCCGCGGCAAACACGCCGCTCACGTTGGTGTGGCCTTTGGCGTCCACCACGATTTCGCCGAACTTGCTCAGCTCCACAGTGCCTTTCAAGAACTCGGTGTTGGGCACCAGGCCAATTTGCACGAACACGCCTTCCAACGCAACGTGGTGCACGGCGTCAGTGGCGCGGTCTTTGTAGCTCAGGCCATTGACCTTGCTGCCATCACCCGTGATTTCGGTGGTTTGCGCGTTGGTGTGAATGGTCACGTTGGGCAAGCTCTTGAGCTTATTCACCAACACTGCATCGGCTTTCAACGCATCGGCAAATTCAACCAGCGTGACGTGTTCAACGATGCCC
>CAZPTM010000337.1:0-1510 GCA_964589665.1 uncultured Limnohabitans sp.
CGCCCGCATTCAGGTGCATCTGACTGGTGGGTTCGGTCAGGTAGTGGCCGGTGCATTCGAGCACGATGTCCACCCCCATTTCACCCCAGCGCAGGTTGTGTGCGTCGCGTTCATGGGAGAGCTTGATTTTTTTACCGTTAACAATCAGTGTGTCTTCGGTGAAATCCACCGTACCATCAAAGCGGCCATGCACGCTGTCGTACTTGAGCATGTAAGCCAGGTAGTCAGAAGGCTTGGGGTCGTTGATGCCCACGATCTGGATGTCGCTGTAGCCGTGCTTGAGTGCGGCGCGAAGAGCCAGGCGGCCAATGCGGCCGAATCCGTTGATGCCAACCTTGATGGTCATGGTGAATGCCTTTCAGCGAAAAGTTTTCGAGAAGTTACTAAACCGTTACGTAACCGGTTTGTAGACCACGGCCCTTTCACGAGCCTGATCCCGGGGTGTCCAGGTTCAGACACCCCGCCGGTTCAGGAAATCACTGCTTGAGCAGGGCGGCGTGGACCGTGTCGGCCACGTTTTCTGCGGTAAAGCCAAAGTGTTTGAAGAGTACGGGAGCAGGAGCTGACTCGCCGTAAGTGTCGATACCGACCACAGCGGCGCAACCGTATTTCCACCAGCCGTCCGTCGAACCCATTTCCACAGCGATGCGCGGCAGGTTGGCCGGCAAGACCAATTGCTTGTACATGGCGCTTTGGCGGTCAAACACATTCGTGCTGGGCATGGAGACCACGCGCACGCCAATCTTGCGCTCGGCAAGCAACTTCTGGGCCGCCAGGGCCAGTTGGACTTCGGAGCCGGTCGCGATCAGCACCGCATGGGTCTTGTTCATGCCCACTTCGCTGGGCTCGGCCAACACATAGGCGCCTTTGCTGATGTCCGACAGGTCGCGCTTGGGCGCATAAGCCAGGTTCTGGCGAGACAGGCACAAGGCGCTGGGGCGGTTTTGGTTTTGAAGGGCCACAGCCCAGGCCACGGCAGTTTCGGCCGTGTCACCGGGACGCCACACGTCCAGGCCCGGAATCAGGCGCAGGCTGGCCACGTGCTCGATGGACTGGTGGGTGGGGCCGTCTTCGCCCAGACCGATGGAGTCGTGGGTGAAGACATGCACCACGCGCTGCTTCATGAGCGCGGCCATGCGGATGGCGTTGCGGCTGTAGTCGCTGAAGGTGAGGAAGGTGCCGCCGTAGGGGATGTAGCCACCGTGCAGCGCCACGCCGTTCATGATGGCGGCCATGCCGAATTCGCGCACGCCGTAGTTGATGTGGCGGCCGGTTTTGCCGTCTTCGGTCTTGATCACATCGCCGGCCAGATTCACGCGCAGGTTGGGCGTGGATTTGGTGTTGGTCAGGTTCGAGCCGGTCAGGTCGGCCGAGCCGCCCAGCATTTCGGGCAGAGCCGCGGTGAAGAACTCCAGCGCAATCTGGCTGGCCTTGCGGCTGGCCACGGTCTCGGCCTTGGTGTGGGCGGACACGGCGGCGTCCACAGCGATCTGGTGGAAGTTCTTGGGCA
>CAZPTM010000338.1:0-1501 GCA_964589665.1 uncultured Limnohabitans sp.
TGACCACGCCCGGCGCCACCCGCTTTTACCGCAGCGAGGCGGGCCTGGCCACGCAGCAAGTGCATGCGCACGTGAAAGACGGCGCACGACTGGAGTGGTTACCTTTGGAGGCCATTGCCTACAGCGGCTGCGACGCACTCAACCTCGCCCGCTTTGAACTGGCGCCCACAGCCGAGCTCATCACCTGGGACGTCACCGCATTGGGTCTGCCCAACGCCAAGCAGCCCTTTGTGACGGGGAGGTTTCAGCAGCATCTGGAGATTCCTGGAGTCTGGCTGGAACGCGGCACGGTCGATGCCCAAGACGAGCGGCTGATGAACGGGCCGCTCGGCCTGGCCGGCCAACGCTGCATGGCCACGCTGGTGTTTGCAGCGGGCAACGCCATCGCGCCAGAACGCGCTGAAGCCGCACTCGATGCCGCACGCGCCGCTCTGGAAGCCAGCCCCCTGCGCCTGCAGGCCGGGGCCACGCAGCCGCACCCGCAAGTCATCGTGCTGCGGGTGCTCTCTCCGGTGGTCGAGCCCGCCATGCAGCTGCTGCGGCCGGTGTGGGCGGCTTGGCGGCAGGTGCTGTGGGGGTTACCGGGAAAGGTGCCGCGGTTGTGGAATCTGTGATCAGATCGCGACCAGCTGCTGAATGTTCTTCGCCTGCATCTCACTCCCCGGCCCGCTGGCGATCACCTCGCCGCGTTCCATGACCAGGTAGTCGTCGG
Organism: uncultured Limnohabitans sp.; assembly: GCA_964589665.1. Classification (GTDB taxonomy): domain Bacteria; phylum Pseudomonadota; class Gammaproteobacteria; order Burkholderiales; family Burkholderiaceae_C; genus Limnohabitans_A. The sequence goes on from CAZPTM010000338.1 coordinate 713, forward strand.
CAAGTTCTTCGGCGAAGTCGTAGTACTGCTCGCACAGCAGGATCGCCATGCGCTGGCCTTGCAGGCCCACATCGGCCAGTTGGCGGATGACGCGGCCAATGTCCTTGATGATGCTGGGCTGAATGCCTTCGGTCGGTTCGTCCAATATCAAAAGGCGTGGCTTGGCGGCCAGTGCGCGGGCAATGGCCAGCTGTTGCTGCTGCCCGCCTGACAGGTCGCCCCCCCTGCGGTGCAACATCTGCTTGAGCACCGGAAAAAGCTGAAACAGTTCGGTCGGGATGGGTGTGCCACCGGGCTGTGTGGCCAGGCCCATCCGCAGGTTGTCTTCGACCGTGAGGCGGGCAAAGATTTCGCGGCCTTGGGGCACATAGCCAATGCCAGCCGCTGCGCGTTCGTAGGGCTTGGCATGACTAAGGTCTTTGCCGTCCAGCTCAACGCTACCGCTCTTGATGGGCACCAGGCCCATGAGGCTTTTGAGCAGCGTGGTCTTGCCCACGCCGTTGCGGCCCAGCAGCACCGTCACGCGACCTTGGGCGGCGCTCATGCTCACCTCGCGCAGGATGTGGGAGCCGCCGTAGTACTGGTGAATGTTTTTGACTTCTAGCATTGAAACCTCTCTCAAATGTCATTGCGAGGCCAAAGGCCGTGGCAATCTCCGGACTGCCGCGCTGCGCTCGCAGTGACGTCAATCAACGACCAAGGTACACCTCAATCACCCGCTCGTCGGCCTGCACCTGGTCGAGCGTGCCCTGGGCCAGCACCGAGCCGTCGCACAGCACGGTGACGATG